>NZ_JAJCXD010000010.1:0-129716 GCF_021056305.1 Actinokineospora sp. PR83 | reverse complement strand
GCCGTGCGGCTGCGCCTGCCGCCGATCGGCTGTCATGCCGGGTATCTCCCGCCCACCTGCCGGGTCGGCTGCGCCCGCCGCTGCTCAGCCGTCGTGCCGCCGCGTCGGGCGGCGCCGCCCACCTGTCGGGCGGCTGCGCCTGCCATTGCCCGCCCGCCGCTGTGCCGGATGCCGCTCGCTCACCCGGGTCGCCCGCGTCCGCCGCCGTCCAGGCGCCGTGGCGCGTGCCGCCCACCTGCAGGGTCGGCTGCGCCCGCCTGCTGCGCCCGCCGTGCGGCTGCGCCGTTGCGGCGGCGTGTCAGAACCAGCGTTCCAGGACCTCCGCCACGCCGTCGTCGGCGTTGGAGCCCGCCACCTCGTCCGCTGCCGCCTTGACGTCGTCGTGGGCGTTGGACATGGCCACGCCCAGGCCCGCCCAGCGCAGCATCTCGATGTCGTTCGGCATGTCGCCGAAGGCCACCACCCGGTCGGCCTCCACCCCGGCCAGTGCTGCGACCTCGGCCAGGCCGCTGGCCTTCGTCACCCCGGGGGCGGCGATCTCGATCAGGCCCCGGTTCGTGGAGTAGGTCACATCCACCGACTCGCCCAGGAGTTCCACGGCGGCGAGGGCCATTTCCGCGCTGGTCATGCCCTGGTGGCGGACCAGCAGCTTCGTGGCCGGGTGGCCCAGGACCTCGGCCCGGGGCTTGGTGTTGTTCTCCACGTCGCCCCACGGGTTGGAGTAGCCCGCTTCGGTGGCGAACGCCTCGCGGCCGGGGATCTGGCCGGAGACCGCGCGTTCGGTGGCCACCTGGATGCCGGGAAGCACCTTCTCCAGCGCGTGCGTCACGTCGGCGAGCAGGAGCGGGTCCAGGCCGTGGCTGGTGACGATCTCGCCGGTGCCGATGTCGTAGACGATCGCGCCGTTGGCGCAGACCGCGTAGCCGTCGAGGCCCGCCGCCTCGGCCACCGGGGGGATCCAGCGCGGGGGGCGCCCGCTGACCAGGACGAACGGCGCCCCGGCTGCTCGGACGCGGGTGATGGCCGACAGGGTGCGCACCGTGAGCTGCTCGTAGGGGTCGAGCAGGGTGCCGTCGATGTCGGAGGCGACGAGTCGGGGGGTGTCCACGGAAACCATCCTGCAACACCGGGGGAACGGGCCGGGGTGGGCTTGGTTACCTGCTCACCAAACACCCGTACCTACCGGTACGTTCGTTCGGTGCGCGTAGGCATCGTGATCCTTCCCGAGCATCGTTGGTGGGCCGCGGAACCCCGGTGGCGGGGGGCGGACGAGTACGGCTTCGACCACGCCTGGACCTACGACCACCTGGGGTGGCGGACCCTGGTCGACGGACCGTGGTTCGACGCCGTGCCCACGCTGACCGCGGCGGCCATGGTGACCTCGACCATCCGGCTCGGCACGCTGGTCGCCACCCCGCACTTCCGGCACCCGGTGCCCTTCGCCCGGCAGGTGCTGGCCCTCGACGACATCTCCGACGGGCGGTTCATGCTGGGCCTCGGGTCCGGCGCCAGCGGCGCGGGCGGGTACGACCGGACGGTCCTGGGGGAGCCGGACACCACCAGCCCCCGGCAGGTCAGCGACCGGTTCGCCGAGTTCGTGGAGCTGACCGACAAGCTGCTGACCCAGCCGCGCACCACCTACTCCGGCGAGTGGTTCTCCGCCGCCGAGGCCCGCAGCGCCCCCGGGTGCGTGCAGCGACCCCGGGTGCCGTTCCTGGTGGCGGCGAACGGCCCGCGGGCCATGGCGACCGCCGCCCGGTTCGGGCAGGGCTGGGTGACCACCGGCAAGCCCGGCGCGGACGACGTCGAGCGGTGGTGGAAGGGCGTCACCGAGTGCGCCGAGCGGTTCGACGAGGTGTTGGCCGCGCACGGCCGCGACCGGTCGACCGTCGACCGGTACGTCAGCGTCGACGCGTCCCCGCTGTTCTCGCTGAGCAGCGTCGAGGCGTTCCACGAGCACGTGGGGCGGGCCGCGGCGGCCGGGTTCACCGACGTGGTGACGCACTGGCCGCGGCCGGACGGGCCCTACACCGGGCGGGAGACCACGCTGGAGCAGGTCGCCGCCGACGTGCTGCCGGTGCTGGGCGGCCGGGCGAGCGCGCTGCCCGACGCCGGTGGACCGGACTCCCTCGGCGCCTGCGACGAGCGCCGGTCGCAGGGGTGAGCGGGGCGGTGACCGGGGCGGTCGGGGCCGGGACACCGCGCCGTCGGGCACAGCGCGTCACGCGGGTAGCCTGAGCCCCCGTGAGCCCGGTGGCAGACCCCAAAGACAACTTCGACGGATACGACCTGATCGTGGTCGGGGCCGGTTTCTTCGGCCTGACGATCGCCGAGCGGTCGGCGTCGCAGCTCGGCAAGCGCGTGCTGGTGCTCGACCGCCGGTCGCACATCGGCGGCAACGCGTACTCCGAGCCCGAGCCGGAGACCGGCATCGAGGTGCACCGCTACGGCGCGCACCTGTTCCACACCTCCAACAAGCGGGTGTGGGACTACGTGAACCAGTTCACCGAGTTCACCGGCTACCAGCACCGCGTGTTCGCGCGGGTGCGGGACCAGGTCTACTCGTTCCCGATGAACCTGGCCCTGATCAACAGCTTCTTCGGCAGGTCGCACAGCCCGGACGAGGCGCGCGAGCTGATCGCCAAGCAGGCGGCGGAGTTCGACACCGACAAGGCGCGCAACCTGGAGGAGAAGGCGATCTCGCTGATCGGGCGCCCGCTCTACGAGGCGTTCATCCGCGGCTACACCGCCAAGCAGTGGCAGACCGACCCCAAGGAACTGGGCACTTCGGTCATCAACCGCCTGCCGGTGCGCTACACCTTCGACAACCGGTACTTCAACGACACCTACGAGGGCCTGCCGGTCGACGGCTACACCGCGTGGCTGGAGAAGATGGCCGCGCACGAGCTGATCGAGGTCCGGCTCGACACCGACTACTTCGACGTGCGCGGGTCGATCCCGGCGGGCACCCCGACCGTCTACACCGGACCGGTGGACCGCTACTTCGACTACGCCGCCGGGGAACTGGGCTGGCGCACCCTGGACTTCGAGACCGAGGTCCTCCCGGTCGGCGACTTCCAGGGAACCCCCGTCATGAACTACAACGACGAGGAAGTCCCCTACACCCGCATCCACGAGTTCCGGCACTTCCACCCGGAGCGCACGAACTACCCGACGGACAAGACGGTCATCGTCCGCGAGTACTCCCGCTTCGCGGAGTCCGGCGACGAGCCGTACTACCCGATCAACACCCCCGACGACCGCGCGAAGCTGGCGAAGTACCGCGAGCTGGCCAAGGCGGAGGCGGCGTCGAAGAACATCATCTTCGGCGGGCGGCTGGGCACCTACCAGTACCTCGACATGCACATGGCGATCGGTTCGGCGCTGTCGGTGTTCGACAACAAGATCGCCCCCCACCTGACCGACGGGGCGCCGCTCGACGGCTCCCTCGACGGCTGACCACACCGAGGCGGCCCGCCCCGACGCCCCCGGCCGGGGTGGGGCGCCACCCGGAAGGACATGCATGGACCGCAACGCAGGCTCGGCCGAGACCGCCGCGCTGAGCCAGGTGCAGGGCACCATCGGACACCCGGCCGTGGTCAAGGCCGCCCGCGGGCTGTCGCTGTTCGGTGAGCACAGCGCGGGCTGGTTCGGCCTCGGCCTGCTCGGCGCGGCGCTGGACCGGCGCAGGCGCCGGGACTGGCTGATCGCCTCCGCCGGGGTCGTCGCCGCGCACGGGGCGTCGATCGCGGTCAAGCGCGTGGTGCGGCGCCCCCGCCCGGACGACCCGTCGGTGCGGGTCCTGGTCGGCACGCCGAGCAAGCTGAGCTTCCCGTCCTCGCACGCCACCTCCACCACGGCCGCCGCGGTGCTGTTCTCCGGGCTGACCGGCCGCAGGCTGGTGCCGCTGCTGGTGCCGCCGATGCTGCTCTCGCGCCTGGTCCTCGGCGTGCACTACCCGACCGACGTGCTCGCGGGCTCCGCCCTCGGCGGTCTCCTCGGCGCACTGCTCCGACGCAGGCTGGAGCGGAAATGACCAGTTCGGCGAAGGCGAAGGTGACCCCCGAGCAGCAGGACGCCCGGCCCGCCGGGGCGGGCGGCACGCTGCGCGGCCTGGTCCGCACCGCGCGACCGCGGCAGTGGGTCAAGAACGTGCTCGTGCTCGCCGCCCCGTTCGCGGGCGGGCGGGTGTTCGAGGGCCGGGTGCTGCTGGACGCGGGCATCGCGTTCGTCGCGTTCTGCCTGGTCTCCTCGGCGGTGTACCTGGTCAACGACGCCATCGACGTCGAGGCCGACCGGGAGCACCCCACCAAGCGCAACCGCCCCATCGCCGCCGGGATCGTGCCGGTGCGGCTGGCGTACGCGGCGTCGGTGGTGCTGTTCCTGGTGTCGCTGGGCGTCGGGCTGCTGGCGGGCTGGGAGCTGCTCGTCGTGCTGGCGGTGTACGCGGCCGTGCAACTGGGCTACTGCCTGGGCCTCAAGCACCAGACGGTGATCGACCTGTGCGTGGTCGCCTCCGGCTTCCTGCTGCGCTCGATCGCGGGCGGGGTCGCGGCCGGGATCACCCTGTCGCAGTGGTTCCTGCTGGTCACGGCGTTCGGTTCGCTGTTCATGGTCTCCGGCAAGCGGTACGCCGAGGTGATCCTGTTCGAGAAGACCGGCGCCAAGATCCGCTCCTCGCTGGCCAAGTACTCCGCCAGCTACCTGCGGTTCGTGTGGGCCACCGCCGCCGCCGTCATGATCACGACCTACTCGCTGTGGGCCTTCGAGATCCGCACCGAGAGCCCCACGAACTCGATCTGGGCGGTCATCTCGATCGTCCCGTTCGTCGTCGCGGTCCTGCGCTACGCGGTCGACGTGGACGGCGGGCAGGCGGGCGAACCGGAGGACATCGCGTTGAAGGACCGGGTGCTCCAGGTGCTGGGCGTGGCCTGGGTGGCCTGCCTGGCGCTGTCGGTCTACCTCTGACCGGTCCGCCGCTCAGGCGGGCACGGTGATCCCGGCGTACCGGCGCGGCAGGTACAACCCCCCTGCCGCGCCGTCGCCGTCCGGGTACGGGACCACCCGGTGGGTGGTGCCCACCTCCGCCGACTGCTCGAACCCCCAGTAAGCCACTCGATCGCCACCGGCCCACTCGTGGAACACGATGACGTGGCCGGGGTGCCCGTCGTCCCCGACGCGGATGAGCGCGTCGCCCGCCAGCAACTCGTCGCGGTCGATCCTGGTGCTGACCGAGGCCAGCCCCGCCGCGTCGAGTCCCCCGCGCAGGTCGGGTGGGACACCGGGCAATCCCCAGGCCATCGAGACATAGCCCGAGCAGTCGGTGCGGTAGATCCCGTACTCGTTCTGGTGGAACCTGGTGGAGCTGTGGGGCACGGACGGCCGCAGCCAGCTCTCGGCGCGCTCGATCACCTCACCACGGCTGATGGGTGTCGTCGGCGCGACGCGGGCCATCTGCGGTCTCCCCCCTCCCGGTCCCGTTCAGTGGGAGAAGGTTCGCCGCACCGGCTACAAGTCGCCTATAGGTGGGCGCGAACCTCCGCCAGCCAGCTCTGCGGGGACCGCTGCGCCAGCTCGGCGGCCTCCCTGGCGCGGCACTCGGCGAACAGCGCGGCGGCCCGGCGCCAGTGCTCGGCGCCGCGGTCGGGGTCGGCGGCGGCGAGGTCGCGCAGGGTCCTGGCCTGCCACAGCGGCAGCCCCAGCTCCTCCCACATGCCCAGCGCCTCGGCCAGCAGCCCACGCGCCCGCGCCCGCTCACCCCAGGCCAGGTGGTACTCGCCGAGGGTGCGGGTGGTCAACGCCACCCCGAAGCGGTCGCCGCTGCCGGTGCTGACGCGCAGGCACTCGTCCAGCACGTCGGCGACACCGCCCGCGTCGGGGGTGCGCAGACGGGCCTTGGCCCAGGACTGGCGGGCGTAGGTGGCCCCGAGTTCGTCGCCGACAGCCTCCAGGATGCCGGTGGCCTCCGCGCTCAGGTTGGCCGCGCGGGCGTAGTCGCCCAGGGCCCGGTGGCACAGGCTCAGGCCGCGCAGCGCCAGCGCCTCGCCCCGGCGGTCGTCGAGGTCACGGTAGAGGCGCACGCAGCGCCGCAGGCGGTCGGCGGCGGCGTCGAGGTCGCCGTGGTCGCGGCTGATGGCGCCGAGGCCGTAGTGCGCGGCGGCGACCACGCTCGGGTCGCCCACCCGCTCGCCCAGCAGCACCGCGGTCTCCAGGTCGGCGGTGGCGCCGAGGAAGTCGGCCAGGTCCCGGCCCACGGTGCCGATGCCGACGACGGCCACCGCCAGCGTCGCGTCGTCGCCGACCGCCTCGGCGTGGTCGCGGGCCTGCCGGAAGTGCTCCAGCGCCGCCGGGAAGTCGTCCTTCTCGTAGTGCAACTGCCCCAGCCCGGTCAGCACGATCGCCTCCGCCCGCCGGTCACCGCTGCGCCTGGCCGCCGACAGCGCCACCTCGTGCGTGCGCTGCCACCCGTCGAACTCGTTGCGCGCGGCGAACGGCGACGACAGCAGCGAGGTGATCAGCAGCGCCGTCACCCCGTCGACGCCCAGCTCGTGCGCCCGCTCCACCGCGCGCACGACGGCCGCGGTCTCCGACCGGAGCCACTCGGTCGGGTTCTCCTCGACCTCCTCGACCAGCCGCGGGTCCACCGCCACCGCACCGGCCAGCCGCGGCCGCAGCCCCAGCGTCACCCGCGGCAGCCGCCGCGCCCCCGCCTCCACCAGCGCCAACCAGGTGCCCAGCGTCCGCGACACCGCGGCGGCGACCAGCTCGGCGGGTTCGTCGGCGGCGGCGTGCTCGGCGCCGAAGAGCTGCACCAGGTCGTGGAAGCGGTAGCGGACCCGGCCGATGCCGTCCACGCCCGCCACGTCCAGCAGCCGCAGCTCCACGAGCTGCTCCACCACGTCCTCGGCCTCGGCCAGCGGCAGGTCCAGCAGCGGCGCCGCCGCCCACCAGCCGAAGTCGGGCAGGTCGAGCACGCACAGCAGGTGGAACGCCCGCCGCTGCCGCGCGGTCAGCTCGACGTAGTTCAGGCCCAGGCTGGAGCGGATCGCCAGGTCGCCCACCGACAGCTCGTCGAGCCTGCGCCGCTCGTCGGAGAGCCGGTCGGCCAGCGACCGCAGCGGCCAGTGCGGGCGGGCCAGCAGCTTCGCCCCGGCCGCCCGGATGGCCAGCGGCACCCCGCCGCACAGGTCGGCGATCCGCTCGGCCGCCGCCCGCTGCGCCGCCACCCGCTCCGCGCCGACGATCTTGCTCAGCAGCTCGGTGGACAGCGCCGTGTCGAAGAACCCCAGCTCCACGGGGGTGGCACCGACCAGCCCGGTCAACCGCCCGCGGCTGGTCACCAGCACCAGGCACCCCGGCTCACCGGGCAGCAGCGGGCGCACCTGCCCCTCACCGCGGGCGTTGTCGAGCACCACCAGCACCCGCCGCCCGGCGACCGCGCCGCGGAACAGCTCGGCCCGCGACTCCACCGTCGTCGGCAGGTCGGCCCCGGCCACACCGAACGCCCCGAGGAACCGCCCCAGCACCTCGAAGGCGTCCAGGTCCCGGTCGCCCCCGCGCAGGTCGGCCCACAGCTGCCCGTCCGGGAAGTGCTCCCGCAACCGGTGCGCGGCGTGCACCGCCAACGCCGACTTGCCCGCCCCACCGGCCCCGGAGATCACCACGATCGGCGGCCCGGACCGCTCGACCCCGTGCCGCAGCAGCACGTCGAGGTGCTCGGCCCGCCCGGTGAAGTCACCCACGTCCGGCGGCAGGTTGCGCGGCACGACCGCAGGCGCGGCGGGCGCGGGCAGCGGGGCCACCTCACCGCCGAGGATCGCCGCGTGCAGGTCCCGCAACCGCTCACCCGGCTCGATGCCCAACTCGTCCAGCAGGTGCTTGCGGCCCTCCCGGTAGACGCCCAGCGCGTCGACCTGCCTGCCCCCGTCCACCAGGGCCCGCATCAGCAGCGCCCGTGCCTCCTCGCGCAGCGGGTTCGCCGCGACCAACCGCCGCAGCGGCTCCACCAGCTCCCCGGCGCGGCCCAGCGCCAGCCCGCAGCGCGCCAGCCCCTCCTCGGCGGCCAACCGCTCCTCGGCCAGGCCCTCCGCGCGCACCCTGGCGAACCGCGCGTCGACCCCGCCGAAGGCGGGCCCCCGCCACAGCGCCAGCCCCGCCTCGTACGCGGCGGCCGCCGCCGCGTGCTCACCCGACCGCTCGGCCCGCCGCGCCAGCGCCAGGTGCCGCTCGAACACCCCGAGGTCGCTGTCGTCGTCGGCGAGGTCGAGCAGGTAACCGGGCGCGCGGGTGGACAACGCCCCCGCCCGCCCGGCCGCCGCGAACCCCCGCCGCACCGTCGACACGTAGGTGTGCACCAGCGCGGTCGCCGACGGCGGCGGCGACTCGTCCCAGATCAGGTCGATCAGCCGCTCGACGGACACCACCTGCCGCGCCTGCAGCACCAGCGCCGCCAGCAACGCCCTCGGCTTCGGCCCCCCGGTCCCCACCGGCCCGTCCGGACCGCGCACCTCGACCGGCCCCAGCACCCGCACTCGCACGCGCTCACCACCCCCTCGCCCCTTCTACGGGACGCGCGGCGCGGTGTCACGTTGTTGTGCCCATGCCCCGGGAAATCGCACCCGGGGCGGAGCGGCTCAGATGGGCAGCTTGCGGAAGATCGGGCGGGGGACGTGCCGCAGCGCCGACATCACCAGCCGCCACGGGGCGGGTGCCCACACCAGGTCCTTGCGGCCGCGCACCGCGGCCACCACCACGTCGGCCACCTTGTCCGGGGTGGTCGCCAGCGGGGCGGGCTTCATCCCGGCGGTCATCTTCGTGTGCACAAAACCGGGGCGGACCACGGTCACGTGCACGCCGTGCGGGCGCAGCGCCTCGCCGAGGCCGAGGAAGAAGCCGTCGAAACCGGCCTTGGTGGAGCCGTAGACGAAGTTCGACCGGCGCACCCGCTCCCCGGCCACCGAGGACAGCGCCACCAGCGAGCCGTGGCCCTGGGCCTTGAGCCGCTCGGCCAGCGCGATGCCCAGCGACACCGGGGCGGTGTAGTTGACCTGCGCCAGCTCCACCCCCGCCGCGTGGTCCTGCCAGAGCTGCTCGGCGTCGCCGAGGAGGCCGAACGCGAGCACGGTCAGGTCGACGTCGCCCTCGGCGAACGCCTCCGCGACGAGCTTCGGGTGGCTGTCGAGGTCGAGGGCGTCGAACGGCAGGGTGCGCACGGTGGCGCCGAGGCCGCGCAGCTTCTCCGCCGCGGCGTCGAGCCGGGGGGAGGGGCGGGCCGCCAGGGTGACGGTGAGCCTGCCCCGCCCGGCGTAGCGCTCCGCGATGGCCAAGCCGATCTCGGAGGTGCCGCCGAGGAGCAGCAGGGACTGGGGGGTGCCGACTGCGTTGATCAAAGTCCGAGCCTTCGTGATTGGTCCGAGACGAACAGGCCGTCCGGGTCGACCGAGGAGCGCACCTTGCGCCACTCGTCGAGCCGCGGGTACATCTGCTGGAGGGTGTCCGGGTCGGTGCGCGAGTCCTTGGCCAGGTAGAGCCGCCCACCGGCCGCGAGCACCTGCTCGTCGAGGCGGGCGCAGAACGCGTCCAGCCCCGGCACGATCGGGAAGTCCACGGTGATCGTCCACCCCTCGCGGGGGAACGACAGCGGCGCGGGGTTCGCCGCGCCCATCCGCTTGAAGACGTTGAGGAACGACACGTGCCCCGACTCGGCGATCTGGCGCACCAGGGCGCGCAGCTCGGCGTCGCGGTCGAACGGGATGAGGAACTGGTACTGCAGGAAGCCGTGCGTGCCGTAGGCCCGGTTCCACTCCCCGAACATGTCGAGCGGGTGGTAGAAGGACGTCAGGTTCTGCACCTGCCCGCGCCCCCGCTTCGGCGCCTTGCGGTACCAGACCTCGCCGAGCAGCCGGAAGCTCAACCTGTTGGCCAACCCGTTCGGGAACACGTCCGGCAGCGTCAGCAACTGCGGCGCGTCGAACTTGAGCGGGTCCGCCCGGTACTTCTTCGGCAACTCGTCCAGGGTGGCCAGCGAACCCCGGGAGAACACGGCCCGGCCCAGCCTGCCGTCGGTGTTGATCGAGTCGAACCAGGCCATCGAGTAGTCGTAGCCGGAGTCGGAGCCGTTGGAGAACAGCGCCAGCGTCTCGTCGAAGTCGGCGGTCCGGTCGGTGTCGACGACGAAGTACGCGGACTCGGTGTGCTTGAGCCGCACGGTGGCCCGCAGGATCACCCCGGTCAGCCCCATGCCGCCCACGGTCGCCCAGAACAGCTCCGACTCGGGGCCCTCCGGCGCCAGCGTGCGCACGGCACCGTCGGCGGTCAGCAGGTCCAGCGACACGACGTGGTTGCCGAAGGTGCCGTGCGAGTGGTGGTTCTTGCCGTGGATGTCCGACCCGATCGCCCCGCCCACGGTCACCTGCCGGGTGCCGGGCAGGACGGGCACCCACAACCCGAACGGCAGCGCGGCCCGCATGAGCTGGTCCAGGCTCACCCCCGCGTCCAGCACGGCGAGCCCGGTGTCGGCGTCGATGGAGTGGATGCGCCGCAGCGCGGTCATGTCCAGGACGAGCCCACCGGCGTTCTGCGCCGGGTCGCCGTACGACCGCCCCAGGCCGCGCGCCACCACCCCGCGCCCGTCGGCGGTCGCCACGGCCGCGAGAACGTCTTCCGGTGTCCTGGGCCGAGCCACCCGGGAAACGGACGGTGCGGTCCGCCCCCAGCCCGCCAGCGCGCGCGTCTCGAACTGTTCTGGCTCCACCGGCCCCAGGGTAGCCGCGCCGGAGTTCTACACTGGCGCCGCCACCGGACAGACCAGGGGACCCCCGTGACCGACGTGCGAACCGACAGCAAGCCGCCCGGCCTGCTCCACCAGCTGACCCGGTTCGTCCTGGTCGGCGGCTTCTGCGCCCTGGTCGACTCTGGCCTCTACTGGCTGCTGCTGCAGGCGGGCACCTGGCTGCACCTGGCCAAGGCCCTCAGCTTCATCGCCGGGACGACCACCGCCTACTTCCTCAACCGCCGCTTCACCTTCACCGACGCCGCCGACCGCGGCGCGGCCCAGGCGGGCGGCTTCGCCGTGCTGTACACGGTGACGTTCTTCGTCAACGTCGGCACCAACGCGCTCATGCTCGCCGTGCTGCCGACGTTCCGCTGGGAGGTCGCCCTGTCCTGGGTGATCGCCCAGGCGGTGGGTACCGGGATCAACTTCGTGCTCCTGCGCACGGTCGTCTTCCGCCGCTGACGCCACCGCCCAGCCCCACCCGGCCAGGTTCCGCCGGGCGGGGGTCCCGCGGGTCAGCCCCCGAAACCGGTCCCCTTCTTCGGCGTCCCGTAGACCCGCGCGTGCGCCGGGAACTCGTCGAAGTGCGCACTGACCACGTGCGCGAAGTTGATGGCCACCGAGGTCCCGTCCTCCAGTTCGGTGGTCTCCACCCCACCGGAACCCATCAGCACGGAAAGCCGGGGGAGCAGGCTCTTGCCCGCCCGCGTGGACACGGCGAAGACGAGGGGTTCCCCGCCGGTCGCCAAGTGCAGAACCAACACCTGCCGCGATTCACTCATGCCACCCAGGACAGCACTGTTCCCGTTGCCCGGCAACCGAAGTTCACCGCCGGCGGATCCGCTCAGAGCGGAAGCCCGCCTACGGCAGCTCGGGTTCGACGAGCTTCGCCGCCTCCAGGACCTTCTGGCACAGCGAAGCACCGTCCCGACCGGTCGCCTGCACATCGACCCGTGAGGTCTCCGTCACCTCGATGGAGATCGCGCAGGTGGCGCCCGACCTGAGGGACTCAATGGCCTTGCGCGCACCGACCACGAGTGGCTTCTTCTCGCCATCCGCCACCACCCTGTCGATCCCCAGTCCCGGGAAGACGGCCACCCCGTAGGTGAAGCGTTCGGCAGCAGTGCCCGTGCCGAGTGCCCACTGGCAGTACCTGGCCGACGGGGTCTCATCCGGCTGCGCCGCACCGGTCACCCCGAGCGCGTCCCTGGCTGACGACGTGAGGAGTTCACACGGATCGAGGGCGGCCGGCGACTCCGCCCCGTCCGGTTCCGAACTCGGGCTGGACTCGGTGGGAGGAGCCGTCGCCTCAGCGGGGGGCGACGTGGCGCTCGGGATTGCTCGACCGGTCGTCTCCTTCGCGCAGGCAGCCACGCCTCCGATGGCGGTCACGGTCAGTACGACGAGTGCGAGTACGCGCTTCACGGCCCCGGACCCTTCTTCGTGAGTGGCGCGGCAATCGTTCACAACCGTCGCGCAGGAGGTGGTGATGTGGATGGGGGGACACCAAGGGCAAGGCCGCCAGGTCGCCTGCGGTTTCCCGCGGCGACCCAGCGGCCCTGGTCGGTGTGCGCGTCCCCTCAGAAGCGGAAGAACTTCTCCTTGCGCCCCTTGGACACCAGCCTCAACCACTGCGCGAACGCCTTCGGGTCCCGCTTCGTCCCCAGGAAGTACAGCCCGAAGCGGAACACCTCCAGCAGCCCGATCTTCCGCATCCCGGGCTGCGACAGCAGGTACCCCCGGTTGCGGTAGGTGTAGTAGCGCTTGACCTCGTTCTCCGGGTCCTGCGCGTGCAGCCGCCCGCCGAGCATGGGCTTGAACTCGTCCGAGCCGTCCGGGTGCAGGTAGGCGACCGTCAGGCAGGTGCCGAAGGGCAGGCCGGAGCGCTGGAGCCGCCGGTGGACCTCCACCTCGTCGCCGCGGAAGAAGAGGCGGTAGTCGGGGACGCCGACGACGTCGAGGGTGGAGGCGCGGAAGAGGGCCCCGTTGAACAGGGAGGCGATGCCGGGGAGGAAGTCGGTGCCCAGGTCGTCGGTGTTGCGCTTCCAGGTCAGGCCGCGGCGCAGGGGGAAGGCGAGCTTCGAGGGGGCCTCGATGTTGGTGACGACGGGGGAGACCTCGGCCAGGCCGCGCTCCTCCGCCACGTCGAGGAGGGTGGCCAGGACCGCCTCGTCGGCGGGGCGGCCGTCGTCGTCGGCGAGCCAGAGCCAGTCGGCGCCCATGGACAGGGCGTGCAGCATGCCGAGGGCGAAGCCGCCCGCGCCGCCGAGGTTGCGGTGCGAGGCGAGGTAGGTGGTCGGCACCGGGCACGACTCGACGATGTCCTGGGCGGGGTCGTCCGGGCCGTTGTCGACCACGACCAGGTGGTCCGGCGGGCGGGTCTGGGCCGCGATCATCTTGAGCGAGTCCGCGAGCAGCGCCCGGCGGTGCCTGGTGACCACCACCGCCACCACCGAACCCTCGGGGAGCCGTGCCACGGGGTTGCTCACAGCTTCTCGCCGAGCCTTTCGATCGTCTCCGCGCTCATGTGCTCGAACGGGTCGCGGCCCTTGTAGGCCGTGAGGACCTCGCGCAGCGAGCCGTGCATCTTGACCCGGCCCTCGTCCATCCAGACCGCGGTGTTGCACAGCTCGAACAGCAGGTCGTCGGAGTGCGAGGCGAACACCAGCATCCCGGAGCGGCGGACCAGGTCGACCAGGCGGTCGCGGGCCTTGGCCATGAACGCCGCGTCGACGGCGCCGATGCCCTCGTCGAGCAGCAGGATCTCCGGGTCGATGGAGGTGACCACGCCCAGCGCCAGGCGCACCCGCATGCCGGTGGAGTAGGTGCGCAGCGGCAGGTGCAGGTAGTCGCCCAGTTCGGTGAACTGGGAGATGTCCTCGACCCGCTTCTCCATCTCCTTGCGGGACATGCCCAGGAAGAGGCCGCGGATCATGATGTTCTCGATCCCGGAGATCTCCGGGTCCATGCCGACCGCGAGGTCGAACACGGGCGCGATCTTGCCGCGGATCGTGGTGGTGCCCTTGGTCGGCTCGTAGATGCCCGACAGCAACCGCAGCAGGGTCGACTTGCCCGCGCCGTTGTGCCCGACGAGGGCGACCCGGTCGCCCTCCTTGAGCGAGAGGGTGATGTCGTGCAGGGCCTCGATGACCGGGACCTTGGACTCGGTGCCGATCTTGCCGCCGACCTTGCCGAGGACCGCCTTCTTCATCGACCGCGTCTTGGCGTCGAAGATCGGGAAGTCGACTGAGGCGTTGCGGACCTCGATACCAACCATGTTCGGAAGCCTCACTCAGACCCAGTAGGAGATACGGGCACGGTAGTTGCGCATGGCGATCAGGGCCAGCGCCCACCCGATGATGGTCACGCCGCCGACGACGGCCCAGTGGTGCCAGCTCTGCTGCAAGCCCAGCAGCGGGGCGCGCAGGATCTGGATGAAGTGGTACGCCGGGTTCAGCTCGGCGATCAGGATCGCCCACGAGTGGCCCTCGCCGAAGCGCTGGGACAGCAGGTCGGTCGACCACATGATCGGCGTCATGAAGAAGACGAGCTGGGTCAGCGCGCCGATGACCTGCGGGATGTCGCGGTAGCGGGTGCTGATGATGCCGAACAGCAGGGCCACCCAGCCGCCGTTCAGCGCGATCAGCAGGAACGCCGGGACGGCCAGCACGATGGTCCAGTCGATGCCGGGCTGCGGCACGGCGTTGGGGCTCTCGCTGAGCAGGTAGCCGTCGGTGGTGAGCGCCCCGAAGAAGATGACCAGCACGATCAGGTAGACCAGCATGTTGTGCATCAGCATGAGCGTGAGCCGCCACACCGTGCGCAGCGCGTACACCGTCAGCGGCGCGGGGAGGTGCTTGATCAGGCCCTCGTTGGAGATGAACGAGTCGGCCCCCTCGGTCAGGCAGCCGAGGATGAAGTGCCAGACGATGAAACCGACGGTCACGTACGGCAGGAACGTCGGCACCGGCGCCTTGAAAAGCTGCGAGTACAGCAGGCCCAGGCCCGCGGCGGTGACCGCCATGCTCAGCGTGATCCACAGCGGGCCGATCACCGAGCGGCGGTAGCGCTGCTTGATGTCCTGCCAGCCGAGGTGGCCCCACAGCTCGCGGGCGGCGATGCCCTCGCGGATGTCCTGGAAGGCCCGCGACCAGCTACGCCCGGCGTGGACCACGGGGGTGGTGGGAACTGGTTCGACCGCGCTGATTGCTTGCACGACTGTTGAGCGTACCGGCGAGCTTTTGCGGCCTCACCAGGGGCGGGGACCGGTCGTCGGGAGCGTGGCGGCATGTCCGCCGTGACTGATTCACCGCTTTCTCCCCCGGGCGGTGGTCTGGAACGGGCTGTCGCGGCCCGGGCGGGTCCGGGGGCGTGCCCGGCCAGAACGCTGTCCGGGATCGGCGGTGTCGCTCTGGTGGCCAGGGTTGTCGCGGTGGTGCGCGGGTCCGCGACGGGCACGCAGGCGGCGCTGCCGCGCGGCCCCCGAAAGCGCTTGCGCGCCTGCTGGGCCGGTGTGGATGAGCTGGAGCGCCGCACCGCCCGACCGGAACCCGAGGGGGTGCCGGACCGGCCGACCCCTGGGCGGGCACCCGGGGGTGCCCGCCCAGAGGTCGGGGCTCAGAGGTACTGGCCGGTGCCGCGGATGTGCGGGCCCGCGTCCTTGTCCGGTGCGCCGCCGACTCCCGGGGGCAGCCCGCGCCGCATCTGCTCCAGCTGGGTGCGGGCGGCCATCTGCTGGGCGAACAGGGCCGTCTGGATGCCGTGGAAAAGACCTTCCAACCAGCCCACGAGCTGGGCCTGGGCGATGCGCAGCTCGGCGTCGGAGGGGGTGTTCTCCTCGGTGAACGGCAGGGACAGCCGGGCCAGCTCGGCGCGCAGCTCGGGGGCGAGGCCCTCCTCCAGCTCGGCGATCGAGCGCATGTGGATCTCCCGCAGGCGGACCCGGCTGGCCTCGTCGAGCGGTGCGGCGCGGACCTCCTCCAGCAGCTGCTTGATCATGGTGCCGATGCGCATGACCTTGGCGGGCTGCTCGACCATGTCGCCGACGTTCTCACCGGCGGGGCCGTCGCCGCCGGAGTCGGGGATGCGGGCGGTGCCCAGCGGCGAGCCGTCCGGACCGACCACCATCACGTGGTGGCCCTGCTCGTCGGGGTCGGGGCTTGGCGTTGGTTGGCTCATCTGCTCCACCCTAGAAGGAAGCTGGCCCGCCCGAGGGTAGTCCTCTCCGGCTCTCGTACGGTGTGGCCATGGCCTTCGACGTCGCTCGGATTCGCGGGTTGTTCCCCGCGCTGGGTGACGGCTGGGTGCACCTGGACGCGCCCGCGGGGATGCAGGTGCCCGAGCAGGTGGCGACCGCGGTGTCCACCGCCCTGCGCGCGCCGGTGTCCGGGCCGGGCGGGGTGTTCCCGGCCTCGCAGCGGGCCGAGGCGATCGTGGACGCGGCGCGGCGCGCGGTGGCCGACCTGGTCGGCTGCGACCCGGCCGGGGTGGTGCTCGGGCCGAACACCGCCGTGCTGCTCGACCGGCTGGCCCAGGCCCTCGGCGACGGGTGGCTGCTCGGCGACGAGATCGTGCTGTCCCGGCTCGACCACCAGGCCAACACCGCCCCCTGGCTGCGGGTGGCGCAGCGGGCCGGGGCCACCGTGCGCTGGGCCGAGATCGACATCGAGACCTGCGAGCTGCCCGCCTGGCAGTACGAGAACCTGGTGACCCCGCGGACCAAGGCGCTGGCCGTGACCGCCGCCTCCGGTGCCGTCGGCACCCGGCCCGACCTGCGCAAGATCGCCGCCGCGGGCCGCGAGCACGGGGCGTTCGTGGTGGTCGACGCGTCGTCCTCGGCGCCGTTCGTGCCGATCGACGTGCACGACATCGGCGCCGACGTGGTGGCCGTGTCGGCGAGCGCGTGGGGCGGGCCCGCGGTGGCCGCCCTGGCCTTCGCCGACCCGGCGGTGCTCGACCGGCTGCCCGCCACCAACCTCGACCCGCGCGCCCACGGCCCGGAGCGGCTGGAGCTGGGCCAGCACGCGTACCCGCTGCTGGCGGGCCTGGTCGCCTCGGTGGACTACCTGGCGATGCTCGACGACGCAGCGGTCGGGTCGCGGCGGGTGCGGCTGCACACCTCGCTCAGCTCCGCCAAGTCCTACCAGGCGGGCCTGCTGTCCCGGCTGATCGGCGAGCTGCGCGGCCAGCGCCACGTCATGGTCCTGGGCGACGCCATGCGCCGCATCCCCGCCCTGGCGTTCACCGTCGCCGACCGCAAGGCCACCGACGCGGTGCTGCGCTTGGCCGAGCTGGGCATCTGCGCGTTCGCCGACGACGTGCCCAGCGGGGTGTTCGCCACGCTGGGCGTCAGCGAGGTGGGCGGCGCGGTGCGCGTGGGCCTCGCCCACTACACCAACGCCGTCGAGGTCGACCAGCTCGTCGCCGCGATCGCCACCCTCCGCGACTAGCCTCACCGGCGCAGCGACAACCAGCCACCCCCGCAACCGCCGGCCTGGCTATGCCCCTGCCGGGCACACCCACACAAACCCGAGGTCGCAACACGGCGAGCACATTCACCCAGCCGGGCACCCCCACCAAACCCCGGCTTCCAGAACAACCCTCAAGAACCGACCGCCAGCACCAGCTTGCCGAACACCCCGCCCCCGTCCAGCATCCGGTGCGCGTCGCCCGCGCGCTGGATCGGCAGCACCTCGTGGGTGATCGGCTTGACCGCGCCGGACTCCACCAGCGGCCACAGCCGCGCCACCACGTCCGCGACGATCTCCGACTTCTCCTGCACCGGCCGGTAGCGCAGGCTGGTGGCGGTGACCACGGCGTTCTTCGACAGCAGCGCGCCCAGGTTCAGCTCCCCGGTCGACCCGCCCTGCATCCCGATGACCACCAGCCGCCCGCGGCGGTTGAGCGCCTCGACGTTGCGCCCCAGGTACTTCGCGCCCATGTTGTCGAGGATGACGTCGGCCTTGACCTCCTTCTCGAAGTCGACCTCCTTGTAGTTCAGCAGGATGTCGGCGCCCAACTCGCGGCACCGGTTGAGCCGTTCGGCGGAACCGGCGGTGACGGCGACGACCGCGCCGAGCGCCTTGCCCACCTGCACCGCGTGCGTGCCGATGCCGCCCGCACCGCCGTGCACCAGCAGGGTTTCCCCCGCGGTCAGCCCCGCGCCCATGACCACGTTCGACCACACCGTGGCGGCCACCTCCGGCAGCCCGGCCGCGGTCACCAGGTCCACACCGGACGGCACCGGCGCCACCTGACCGGCCGGGACGACGACCTTCTCCGCGTAGCCGCCGCCGGAGAGCAGTGCGCACACCCGGTCACCGACCTGCCAGCCGGTCACGCCCTCGCCGAGCCCGGCCACCGTGCCCGAGCACTCCAGCCCGATGACGTCGCTGCTGCCCGGCGGTGGCGGGTAGAAGCCCTTGCGCTGCAACAGGTCCGCCCGGTTGACCGCGGTGGCGGCGACGTCCAGCAGCACCTCGCCGGGGCCGGGGCTCGGGTCCGGGACCTCGGTCCACTCCAGCACCTCGGGGCCGCCGGGTTCGCGCAGTGTGATCGCGTGCATGGACCCGACGTTAGTCGGGACTTCGGCACCCGCGCATCACAGTCCACCGCGAACCCTTGACCGGGGCCCTCCCGCGGGCGAGAGTTCGGCTCGTCGGGCCCGGGGACCGGCGCGAACAGCCCCCACGAAGGGAATCCAGCAGATGTCGTTGAACAAGCCCGCCCGCGCAGGGGCGGTGCTGCTCGCCGCGTGCGCCGGGGTCGCGTTCGCCGCGGTGCCCGCGTCCGCGGTCCTGCCCGACGGTCCGGCGCTCGCCAGGAACGTCACCAAGAAGGTCACGGTCGACGGGATCAACCGCCACCTGGTGGCGTTGCAGCGCCTGGCCGACCGCAACGGCGGCACCCGCGCCGTCGGCACCCCCGGGTTCGAGCAGAGCGTCGACTACGTCGCGGCGAAGCTCACCGCCGCCGGGTACGACGTGACCACGCCCACGTTCACCTACCCGGTGCAGGTCACCGACGCGGCCACCGCGAAGGTGGGGGCCAAGACCGTCGCCGCGCTCCCGATGGAGTTCTCGCCGCAGACCCCGGTCGGCGGCATCACCGCTGCGCTGGTGGCCGTCCCGCAGGACGCCACCCCGGGCTGCGAGGCATCGGACTTCGCCGGGCTGCCCGTGGCGGGCTCGATCGCGCTGATCCGCCGCGGCGGCTGCACCTTCGGCACCAAGCAGGCCAACGCCGCGGCCGCGGGCGCGGTCGCCGTGCTGGTCGCCAACAACGTCGACGGCCCGCTCTCCGGGGTCACCCTGGGCGATCCCGGCCTGGTCCCGACCGGCGGCGTCAGCAAGGCCGACGGCGACGCCCTGTTCGCCACCCCCGGTGCGACCGCCACGGTCGACCTGCGCTTCCACGTCGACGAGCGGCCCGCCCGCAACGTCGTCGCCCAGACCAAGACCGGCCGCAAGGACAACGTGGTCATGGCCGGTGCGCACCTCGACAGCGTCGAGGAGGGGCCGGGCATCAACGACAACGGCTCGGGCAGCGCGGCGCTGCTGGAGACCGCCCTGCAACTGGGCGGCTCGCCGAAGGTGAACAACACCGTGCGCTTCGCCTGGTGGGGTGCCGAGGAGCTGGGCCTGGTCGGGTCCACGAAGTACGTGCAGTCGCTGACGTTCGATCAGCAGCTCGACATCGCGCTGTACCTGAACTTCGACATGATCGCCTCGCCGAACGCCGGTTACTTCGTCTACGACGGCGACGACTCCGACGCCACCGGCGCGGGCGAGGGCCCGTACGGCTCCGCGCAGATCGAGGCCGCCTTCGCGGGCTTCCTGGGCTCGCAGGGCGTCGAGACCGAGGGCACGGACTTCAGCGGCCGTTCGGACTACGGCGAGTTCATCGCCAACGGCATCCCGGCCGGTGGCCTGTTCACCGGCGCCGAGGGCGTCAAGACCGCCGCGCAGGCGGCGAAGTGGGGCGGCCAGGCCGGTGTCGCCTACGACAAGTGCTACCACGCCAAGTGCGACAACCTGGGCAACCTGGACCGCACCGCGCTGGACCGCAACGCCGACGCCATCGCCTGGGTGACCGCGTCCTACGCGATCAGCACCGAGGAGATCAACGGCGTCGCGCCGAAGACGGCCAAGGCCAAGCAGGCCAAGGCCGCCCAGCGCACCGCGGCCATCGAGAAGGCCGAGCGCAGGGCGTTCACCGCGCCGGAGGTCGTGCACGGGGTCACCGCCTGACCCGTCGGTTCCCCACGGAAATCCCCCGCGATCACCAGGTCGCGGGGGATTTCCCAGTTCTGTTCGGATATCCGGGTACAGCTCGTCGGCTCTGGTAACGCTCCGCTCTTGACCGGCGACGCCCGATCAGGTGAGGGTGACACTCACCGAACACCGATCGCGGCGGGGCGTCGACCGGTCTCGGTTGGATTTCCATCCCGGAGCAAGGGGATCTGCATGTCCACGAGCAAGACCCTGCGTGCAGGGGCCGCCATCCTCGCGGCCGCGGGCACGATGTCGTTCACCGCGTTACCGGCCACCGCCGCCGAAGTTCCCGACGGCCCCGCACTGGCGAGGAACCTCGTCAAGAAGGTCACCGGAGAGGGGGTCAACCGGCACCTGATCGCCCTGCAGCGCCTCGCCGACCGCAACGGCGGCAACCGCGCCGCGGGCACCGCCGGGCACGCCCAGTCGGCCCAGTACGTCGAGTCCAAGCTGATCGCGGCGGGCTACGACGTGAGCCGCCAGCCGTTCAGCTTCACCTTCAGCGAGACCCTCGCCGAGGCGCTGACCACGCCGTCCGGCCCGGTCCCCATCTCGATCATGACCCTGAGCACGTCCACCCCGGTCGGCGGGATCACCGCCCCGCTGTCGGTGGTCCCGCTCGCGGGCGACGCCACCCCCGGCTGCGAGGCCGCCGACTACCCGGCGGGCACCGCGGGCAAGATCGCGCTGGTCTCCCGGGGCGGCTGCACCTTCGCCGACAAGCAGTCGGCAGCGGCCGACGCGGGCGCCGTCGCGGCGATCGTCTACAACAACGCCGACGGCCCGCTCAACGGCACCCTGGGCAGCGACCCGGCGCTGGTGAAGATCCCCACCGGTGGCATCACCAGGGCCGCGGGCGAGGCGCTGGCCGCCTCCGGCGGTGTGGTGACGGTGGAGCTGCGCTCGCTGCGCGAGGAGCGGCAGAGCTTCAACGTCGTCGCCCAGACCAAGACCGGCAAGAAGAACAACGTGGTCATGGCGGGCGCGCACCTCGACAGCGTCACCGAGGGCCCCGGCATCAACGACAACGGCTCGGGCAGCGCGGGCCTGCTGGAGACCGCCATCCAGCTCGGCGGCTCCCCGAAGGTCAACAACGCGATCCGCTTCGCCTGGTGGAGCGCCGAGGAGGTGGGCCTGGTCGGGTCGACGAAGTACGTGCAGTCGCTGACGTTCGAGCAGCAGCTCGACATCGCGCTGTACCTGAACTTCGACATGATCGCCTCGCCGAACGCGGGCTACTTCGTCTACGACGGCGACGACTCCGACGCCACCGGCGCGGGTCCCGGCCCGTACGGCTCGGCGCAGATCGAGGCGGCCTTCCACGGCTTCCTCAACGCCACCGGCACCCCCACCCGCGGCAGCGACTTCACCGGCCGCTCCGACTACGGCGAGTTCATCGCCAACGGCATCCCGGCCGGTGGTCTGTTCACCGGTGCCGAGGGCGTCAAGACCCAGGAGCAGGCCGACCTCTGGGGCGGTCAGGCGGGCGTGGCCTACGACCGCTGCTACCACCAGCGGTGCGACAACCTCGGCAACGTGGACCGCACCGCCCTGGACCGCAACTCCGACGCCATCGCCTGGGTGACCGCGTCCTACGCGATCAGCACCGAGGACGTCAACGGCGTCCCGCCGCGCGCGGCCCGCGCCAAGGCCGTCAAGGCTGCCCAAACCAAGTCGGCTCAGTCCAAGTCGGCCCGCACCGCGGCCCCGACCCACGACGACCACGAGGTCCTCAGCTAGCCCGCACCTCGACGCACAGGAGCCCCCGCGACCACCGGTCGCGGGGGCTCCTGCTTCGTCCGGCCCCGGGCGGGTCAGCCCAGGTTGCGGGCGGCGAAGGTGTCGCAACTGGTCGGGTTGCCGGTCTGGTAGCCGGTGCTGAACCACTTCTCCCGCTGGGCCGAGGAGCCGTGCGAGAACTGGCTCTCGTCGACCCGGCCGCCGCCGAGGTTCTTCTGGATGTAGTCGTCGCCGATGCGCGCGGCCACGTCCAGGGCGCGGTTGATGTCGTCCTGGGTGATGGACTTGATCAGTGGCTGGCCGCTGGAGGTGGGCACCGTGGTGGCGTGGTTGGCCCACACGCCCGCATAGCAGTCGGCCTGCAACTCCAGCCGCACCCCGTCGGAGGTCGGGCCGGTGCCCTCGCGGACCTTCGCCGAGGTGCCCAGCAGGTTCTGCACGTGGTGGCCGTACTCGTGGGCCAGCACGTAGGCCTCGGCGAACGTGCCGCCCTGGGCACCGAACCGGGTCTCCAACTCCTTGAAGAACGCCAGGTCGATGTACACCTCGGCGTCGGCGGGGCAGTAGAACGGGCCCACGTCGGAGGTGGCGCTGCCGCAGCCGGTGCGCACCCCGCCGGTGAAGAAGTTGGTGGTCGCGAGCTGGTACTTCGACCCGGACCGGGCGAACTGGTCGGTCCAGTAGCCCTGGATGGAGTTGATGACCGCGACCAGCGCGCAGTCCTCCTTGGCGTTCGCGTCGGCGCCGGTCCGGCACTCCTGGGACAGGTCCGCGCTGCTCACCGACTGCCCGGACTGCACGTCGTCGAGCCCCAGCGGCGAACCGCCGGAACCCGCGGGCAGACCGCCGAGCTGCGAGAGCACGAAGTAGAGGATCGCGCCGATGATGCCGACACCACCGCCGCCCAGCGCGACCCGGCCGCCGATGCCACCGCCACCGGAGCCGCGGGTGTCCTGCACCTGCGACGTGTCGAGGGCTACGTCGTCGTTGAACTCCACTGGCCACCCCGTGTCGTCGAGTCGTCGCGCCCACGATAAGGCAGCGCGCCGCCTGAGCGCAGGTGGAGTGGGGCGGGTGGAACGCGGGTGGGGGAACGCCCGGTGCCGGGTCGGTGGCGCGGCACCGGGCGTCTCCCCGTCCTCCGTAGTGGTCCGACGCCCCGCCGGGCCGGCGGTGGAGCCCCCGCGGCCGAGCCGGGAGAGGTCGCCGAGCGGAGCTCAACAGCGTCGTGGTGCGGATCGGGTGCGTCCCGCGCACCCGGGCACCGTCGATGTCCGGCGGGGGATCACTGCCCTCGACCACGTCCGTCCCGATGCGATCGGCACGGCCGCGGGGGCGCAGTCCGCGGACCACCACTGCGGGTACTTCGCACGATCACCGCATCACCTACCCCTTCCCGGAGGGCGCGGTGTACCGGACACATCGGACTGCTGTGTCCCGGAACCGGGCCTGCCGTCTGCACTCAATGCTGCGCCCCGGACCCCGCCGCGGACAAGTCCACGAACCGGTGACCGTCCTCAACGGAGGATCACGCTTCTCCTGTGCGGCAGGGGAAATGGAGCGGCCCGCACCCCACTGTGGGGTGCGGGCCGCTCGGTGCGCTGCTCGGCGTCACATGCGCGGATTCCGGTCGCGCAGCGTCACGGGACGACGGTGACCCGGGTCGGCGCGGGCGGCGCGATGCCGGGGTTGGCGGTCAGGTAGGCCGCCAGCGCGTCCAGGTCGATCGGACCACCGGCCAGGTCGGTGCCCTTGGTCAGCTCGGTGAACCCGTCCCCGCCCGCGGCGAGGAAGTTGTTCACCGACACCCGGTAGGAGGCGGCCGGGTCGACCGGCGCCCCCGCCACGGTGATGCCCGAGACCCGGTTGCCCTGGGTCCCCGACCGCGACCACGTGTAGTGCAGCGACTCCGAGACCTGCAGGAACCGGGTGACCACCGTGCCGTCGGCCTGCGGCTGCCACTGCTGCTCCAGCACGGCCTTCAACTGCGCGCCGGAGAGCGTGATGGTCTGCATGATGTTGGCGAACGGCTGCACCGCGAACGCCTCGCCGTAGGTCACCACGCCGTCGCCCTCACCGGCGGGGGAGGAGGCGTAGGTCAGGTCGGTGCGGATGCCACCGGGGTTGGTCATGGCGATCACGGCGTTGTTTCCGCTGGTCGCCGCTAGCTGCGCGTCCGCGATCACGTCGCCGAGCGGGCTCTCCCCGGACGGCGCGGCGGCCCGGACCAGGTCGGCGGTGATGGTGCCGATCCGCCGGTTGGCGATCGGGGCCGCCTTGGTGGTGGCCTCATCGACCAGCGCCTGCACCACCGGGTCGGGGGTGACGGTGCGGGTCACGACCTCGTTGTGCGCGACGGTCGCCGTCCGCACCACGTCCTTGGTCTTCTTGTCGACCTTGAGGTCGACCACCGAGAGCAGCCGCCCGAACGAGGCCCCCTGGATCAGCGTCCGCGGCTTGCCCGCCGGGTCGGTGACCACGCAGTTGTACTGCTGGTGGCTGTGCCCGGTGAAGAACACGTCGAGCGAGGGAGACGCGGCCGTGGCGATGGCGCGCGCCGGGCCGGGCAGCGTCCGGCAGTCGTCCGGACCCGACCCGGTCTCGGTGTTGTCCCCCTGGTGCATCAGCACCACCTGCGTCTTGACACCCACCCTGTCCAACAGCTTCGAGGTCGAGTTGAGCGCCTGGACCTCGTCGTTGAACTTGAAGCCCTCCACCTCGCTCGGCACCACGAGCGACGGCAGGTCCTTCAGCGTCACGCCGATGATCGCCACCGGCACGCCCTCGACGGACTTCAGGGTGAACGGCAGCAGCGCCGGGACCCCGTTGTCGAAGGTGACGTTGGCGGCCAGGTACGGGAACTTCGAGCCCGTGAAGGTCGGCCGGAACTGGCAGCCGTCGGTCGGGTGGCACCCGCCGAACTGCATCCGCAGCAGCTCCCGGTAGCCCTCGTCGAACTCGTGGTTGCCGATGACGCTCGCCTGCACGCCGATCGCGTTCAGGAACTCCACGGTGGGCTCGTCGTGGAACAGCGCCGAGTTCAGCGGCGAGGCCCCGATGTTGTCCCCGGTCGAGAGCAGCAGCGAGTTCTTCACCTCGCCCCGCAACCGCTTGGCGTGCGTGGCCAGGTACGCGGCCCCACCCGCGTCCACCGTCGCCCCGCCCGGCAGGGTGACCCGCCCGGACGACCCGGCGGGCGGGGTCAGGTTGCCGTGGAAGTCGTTGAAGGAGATCAACCGCAGGTCTGCCGTCCGGGCAGGCGCGGGTGTCGCCTCGGCGGCCGTCACCCCGAGCGCCCCGGCGGTGAGGGTGGCCGCCGCGAGCGCCGCCAAGCGGCTCGCCAGTCGAGTGGAAACCGTCATCAGTCCTCCGTCCGAGCGCCCGCATCACCCGATCGGGCGCAAGGGTGTGGAGTCTGCCCCGTCAACATGGCGAAGACCAGACCCGGCAGGTGAACGCCGTAACCTGGACGCGTGACAACAGTGCGGACCGAACCCCGGTGGCTCCTCCCGGACGAGATGCGGGCCTGGCGGGCGTACGTCATCGGCAGCGAACTGCTGCGCCAGCAGCTCAACCGCGAGCTGCAGGACAAGCACGGACTCGCCCTCCCGGACTACGAGGTACTGGTCCGACTGTCCGAATGCGAGAACGGGCAGATGCGCATGAGCCAACTCGCGGGCCAGGTCGCCTCCTCCAAGAGCAGGCTCTCCCACCAGATCTCCCGCCTGGAGAAGGCAGCCCTCGTCCGCCGCGTCGACTGCGCCGAGGACGCCCGCGGCGTGGTCGCCGAAATCACCCCCCAGGGCCAAGAGGCCCTCACCGCCGCCGCCCCCACCCACGTCGAAGGCGTCCGCGCCCACCTCGTCGACCTGATGACCCCCGAGGAGCAGGAGGTCATCGCCGCGGTCTTCGAGCGCGTGATCGCCCGCCTCGACACCACCTGACCCACCGGGTCTACCCTGAACGGGCCGGGAGGCGTGGCAGAGCGGCCGAATGCATCCGCCTTGAAAGCGGAAGACGGGCAACCGTCCGGGGGTTCAAATCCCTCCGCCTCCGCAGGTCAGAGGGGGTGTCGACTGTTCCTTGTGGATGGTTGACACCCCCTTCGTGTAGCAACGGGTGTAGCAACGCGCCCATAACCGCAGGTCAGCGCCCCATCTCGTCGGACAGCCTGCGCAGCGCCTCCCGCTTGTCGTCCAGCGTGACCGAGGCGTAGATGGTCATGGTGACGTGGATGTCCGCGTGTCCGACGATGTCCCGCACCACGTGCGGCGGCACCCCGAGCTTGAGCAGCAGCGTCACGCACGAGTGCCGCAGGTCGTGGAACCGCACGTCACCCAGGCCCGCCCGCTGCCGCATCGGGTGCCACTGCGACCGCAGGTTGGACGGGTCGAGCGGCCCACCGGTGGGGGTGCAGAAGACCAGGTCAAGACCCTCCCAGTGCGCTGCGGCCTCCCGCTCGTCATCCTGCCGGTCCCAGTGCTCCAACAACGCCTCCCGGCACACCGCGATGAGCGGGCTGACCCGCTTGGAGGACTCCGTCTTGGGAGAAAGGAACACCAGCTCAGAGCCCACGCGCTGGAGCGTGTTCCGCACCCTGAGCGTGGGGGAGTGGTCTTCGGCGCAGTCCTCGCAGAACTCCTCCCGGTGATCCGCGCACGGCCGCTCCCAGCCGTCCCAGTCGATATCCGACCACCGCAGCCCGAGCAATTCGCCCCGACGCAGCCCCATGAAGACGGCCAGCACGTACAGCGCCTCCAAGCGGTCACCCTCAGCGGCCTTGAGCAGCGCTTTCGCCTGCTCGAACGTCAGACCCCGGTTGACGTCGTACTTCGGCACGGAGACCTTGATCAGCTTCGCCACGTTCCGCGCGATCAATTCCTCCCGCATCGCCTGTTGAAGGGCGTTCCGCAGAACAGCGTGCACCTGCTGCACAGTCCGCTTCGACGGAAACTGTTCACAGCACTTCCCGACCGAACAGCACTTCCGCTGATTCTTCGGCCGCTTCCCGTCGAGGTTGTCCGCGCAACACCGGCAGCGATTCCGCAGCTTCGTCATGAACGTCCGCACGTCCGACGCGGAAAGGCGGTCCAGCTTCTTCGATCCCAGGTTAGGAATCAGGTGCCGGTTGACCACCACCCGGTACCCCTCCACGGTCCGGGGCTGGAGTTCCCCGTCGACGGTCGATAACCAGTACCGCAAGAATTCCTCGACCGTCCAGTTCTCCGCCGCGACCGGAATCCCCGAATCGGATGATGCGATCTTCTTCCGGAGGCGTTCCCACGCCAACTCAGAGGTCGTCGCCGACACCACGACCCGCCTACGATGACCGGTGGTCGTCAGCACGAAGGCCGCGCCGATCCACAGCCCGTCCGCCCGCTGGTAGACAGACCCCTCCCCGTTCGACCGCTGCCGCCGCGCCATCAGGCCGCCTCATCCATCAGCCGGTCCAGATAGCTGTCGATCGCTCGCGCGGGCACCCGCCGACTACCGCCGATCTTCACCGACGCCAACTCTCCCGATCGCATCAGGTCGAATACCTTCGACCTTCCGATTTGCATGATCCGGGCGACCTCTTCGACCCGGTACAACTTCCTGTCCATCTCCCCATCCCCCTCAGTGATCAAGCTGCCTGCTGAGTTGCTGAAAGATCCGGGCCACCGCTGCCGGGTGGCGGTTGAGCGGCGAGCAGGGCGCGCTCGTACTCGGCACGCCAGGTGATGCGCTCGGAAATCGCGTGCATGAGCAGGTGCGCCCGTGGTGGCGCGTTCTGGTCACCGGGGGCGAGCTTGCGCCAGACGAAGCGCGAGGCGTCTTCCTGTGGCTTGGCGATGCCGACCGCCGCGAGCATCCGGTGAACGAAGGTCCGCCGGTCGGCCTTGTGCTCAACGAGGGTCTTGCCGGACCACTTCCGAGACACCAGCACCCGCCGCCCGGGAAGCCCCAGGGTGGTACGTCGGTGAGCCCGACCCCGGCAGTGTCCCGGGGTGGTCTTGGACGAGGCGCCGACCGGTTGGACCCCGTAGAGCAGCCAGACCGCGCACCGAGGCGAACACGGGGTGCGCTCCAACTCCGCGTGAAGCCGGTCGTGGTGGGCCTGCTGGGCGTCGGTGGTGGCCTCCACGACCTCCCCGGTCGACTTCGTGAGGTACTTCGTCAGGTACCCGACGTGCCTCCCGGCCTCTTCCGAGCCGCCGAGGATGCCCTTGGAATGCACCTGCCTGCCGAAGGTCGCCACATGGGCGGGCGCGTCCACCTGGTCCACAGCATCCGTCCAGGTGAGCAAGGCCGCACGCGTGTCCGGGTCGACAAATCCCCTGGCATCGTGGTCCCACACCGGCAGCCGATAGCCCCCGTACACCGGCTCATCGTGCGGCGGCCACCACACCTGCAAGTACGTCGCCGCCGTGACCTGGCGGATCACCTCGTGCGGGATCGACCCCCGCAGCGCCGCGTGCAGGTGCGGGGCCGTCCGCTTCTGCGGCTCGACCGTGGCGAAGTACTGCACGTCCCACCCGACCGCGCGCCGGAGGTTCTGCCACCACCGATCGACCAGGGAAGCGAAGTGCACGGCATCCCGCGCGGCCCGCCGGTAGTCATAGGTGCCGGGGTTGACCGGAGACCCGTCCCCACGGACCGGCCCGTAGGAATCGCAGGTCAGGGTGACGAACATCGAAGGCCGGTAGCCTCCGGCGTACTCCCTCCCGAGCGTGCGCCGAGCCACCTTGAGCCGAGGAAGGTTCGGCGCGTCCTGCCGCCGCCTGGTCGACCGCTTCGGAGCCCGCTTGCCCGGGTCGTCCGGGTTGGGCAGCCTGCCGCGCACCCCCATCCCGTGCAGCTCGTCATCAACCACCCGGATCTCGTCCCGCAGCTCATCCGCGTGCCCGGCTTCCCCCGCCTCAACCGACTCCCGGTAAGCCGCGACCAGATCGGCCCGGTACTCGACCACGGCCCGCTGATCGGCGGTCGGCTTGCCCCGCTGATCCACCGGTTCGGTGTCGAGGTGCCAACCCTCCCGGCACTGGACCATCCGCAACGCCTTGGCCTTCTTCGCACACGGCGCACACACGGACTCCACAGTGGAGCCACAAGGGACACCCACGTACCGCATAGCCCCGGTACCGGAGTCGGTGACCTCCATTGTGAACGGTCGCACGCACACCCCGTGCTGCTCGGCCGCCGCAGTGATGACGTCCGCCGCCAACGGCCCGCGCAGCTTGACCACGGTCGCGTCCTGCTCGTGCTCACTCATGCCGCCTCACCGCCCCTGACCTCCCGATCGGGGAACGGCACGATCGCGGCCGACGTCCCGGTCACGAAGTGCCGCAGCTCCACCAGATCACTGTCTGTCGGGTAGAACGCCCGAGCCCGCACAGGTTCACGACGCCCGTCTTCCTTGACCCACGCAACCCCCGGCGTGTGCTCGCTGATCTCGTGCGCATTGGCCCCCCGAGCCCGCACGCCGTCCCCCAAGACCATGTCGACCTGCACCGCCTCATCCAGCCGCAGAGCGGTGCGGGTGGTGAACAGATTCCGGAACGGCACAATCTCCTTGCGCGGGTCCTGGACCAGGCCGAGGACCCCGAACCCAGGCGCCCGCCCCTGCGAGGTGAGCGTCTGCAACGCCCCCTGCGCCCGCTCCCGCAACTTCCGATCCGGCTGGTAGGCGATCAGGTCCGCCAGCTCATCGACCACCAACAGCGTGAACGGCTCCCCGCTGTCCGGCGACCACCACCGCCGCACACCCCGATACCGCCCCGCCCGCTCCCGCACGTCCTCAGCGAGCCCTTCCAGCACCTCAACCGCGTCAGGGCCGTTGTCGAACACCAACCGGTCGAACAGCTCCGGCGCCTGCCCCAACTCCATCCCGCCCTTGGGATCGATCCCCACCAGCCGCACACCCCCGACGCGGAGAAGCGGGGCGATACCCCACAGGGTCGACCACAGCACCGACCCCTTACCTGCCCCCTGCACCCCGACGACCAGGTGTTGCCCACCCAGGAGCTTGAGCCGCCACGGCTTACCGGTCTCGGTCCGCCCGATGGTCACCCGCCGCAGGTCCACCGCGGCTTCCCCCACCAACGCCGGAACCCGCAGCACGACCGCCAGCGGATCAGCGCGCACCAGGTCCAGCGCCAGCGACCCGGGCCGCGTGACCCGGACACGGCAGGACCGGGCGCCGAAGGCGTGCGCCAACCCGGAGGCCCGCGCTTCCCACTGCTCCGGTGCCTGCCCCTTGACCATCCGGACGTGCACGGTGTCGCGCCACCAGTCCGACCGGGTCCGCCGCAGCGTCGGCAGGTACTCCCGCCCCCGCGCCTTCCCGTCCAGCGAGGTCAACCGCATGACCGTCCGCCACTGCACCGCGTACACGAAGGCCCGCCGAACCTCCGTCCGCGCCCACCGGACACGGGTGTGGAACTTCTCCGGGTCCTGTCGCCACCACACCGCCGACCCCACACCGACGACGAGGACCAGGCCGCCGAGCACCCACCCATTGACCGAGTACACCCACACCCCGACCAAGCCCAGAACAACCGTGGCCGGGTAGTACCAGGCCACCCGTACCGCCTTGGCCGCCACCCACACGGCGACGACCACCAGGGCGATCGGGGCAAGGACGAACTTGACCCCACCGGGCAGCAGGGTCCACCACGGCAACCGAGGCCGAGCCACCTCCAAGGGTGCGGGATCGGCCCACTTATCACGCCGAGTCATCGGCCACCCCCGAAGAGATGAGCCGTTTCAGGGTGCGGACGGTCGGATGGGGTTGACCGGGTCTGGTGCTGATCTTCTAGTGTTGTCATGTCTGCTCCTGCGAGTGGACAGGCACAGAAGCGGAGGCCGCCAAACCACACCGCTTCTGTGCCCTTTCAGGTTGCGCCCCAAGACAGGGCGCGCGTCATCGCCGCACCACCAGGGCGCGGACATGTCTGTCTTATGTGGACTTTTCGGGTCAGTGCTCCCGCAGCCAGGTTCGCCACTGGTGTGACGGTGCGGCCACGGAGTCGAGGTGGTCCAGAACCTTCCGGTAGACGCGCACGTCACCGGGGTTGTCCAACAGGGTGGTCACCCCGTGGTGGTCGAGGCGGACGTAGCGGGTGCTGTTGCGCAGCCGTACCACCTCGAACGGTTCCAGCCCATGGACGCCAGTGACCTGACCGGGCAGGAACCGCAGATGCACCTGTTCACTCCCGACCAGGGTGCCCAGGTAGGCGAACTGCTCCGCCCGCTGATGTGCGGGAAGCGCCGAGGGCATGGTGACCGCCTGCCGGGTCAGGTACACGGTGGTGTGCTGTCCCGCCTCCCACGGCCGTTGATGCTCCGACCGCACGGGCTGCCCGGTGAGCAGGGAGTGGTAACCAGAGGTGCGCAACCTCGGAGGTAGCACCCAGGGCGCCACGATCACCGATTCCCGGGTCATCGCGTGCAGGCAGGCCAACACCTCATCCCGGTGATGAACCTCCCCGGCCCCGGTGACGCTGGTGACCCACAACCGGCGCACCCGCTCCCGGGCCTCCCCACCCCACCCAAACGCGGCCCCGAACGCCCCCAGCTCGTATTCAGAAATCTCCCGTTTGCCCATCATGCACCGGTTCACCGTCGCCGAGGACATCCCGGTCAACTCCGCCAACGACCGACACGTGTACCCGAACCGGGCCGCCTCATCGCGCACCACCGACGCCAACGCCAACCGGGCCACCGACACGAACGTCAAGGGCACTCCGGCACCCTCGCTCTCACGCATGAGCAGCACCTGGGACCACCCCCCGACCCCGGTCCAACTGCGCCTGCGCCGCCTGGGCATGTTCGCGTTCCCGCGTGGCCCAGTACAGGGCCTCGTGGTGGTGGAACCGGTCGGTCTCGGCCACCGCCGCATAGATCCGCGCCGACTCCCGGAAGAACTGCACCCGCTCCAATGCCGGAGCCGACTCCACCGGCCGTCGAGGCCCCAGGTAGGCGTGTGCCTGCTGCAACGTCCGGATGGACTCAGGGGACTGCGTGGACTTCGCCCGCCGTGTCACCGGGGCCCCCGAACCCGCCGAGACCGCGACGCCCGAATCTGCGACACCCGTGCCGACCAGTCCGAACCCTGCGCCTCAAACGCCTGGGCAGCGGCCTCCACCGCCGCCAACGACCACCACACACCCCTGCAATACGCGGCGACCTCACGCCACGCCGCCGCCACTTCCACTGAGGTCTCAGCCATCATCCGAGCCGCCTCCGGGTCCCCCGCAGGAGCCGACGAGACAGCCTCGGAGGCTTGCCCGTACTGGCGGTACGCGTACTCCCACCTCGACAGCACCTCAACCGGAACACCACCCCCGGCGCTCGATCCAGGCAGCGGCGAGACGAACTCGGCCCCGTTCGGCTCGGAAGTCACCACGATCACGCGGCCTTCTCCGACTCACCCGATACCCGAGACGACCGCGACCCGGTCCCCGAGCCCGCCGCGCGGAAGCCCGTCGCCCGGAACACGTACGCCTGGTACTTGAACTCCCCATTGCCAGCCACCCGGGGCTCAGCAGTCAGCCCGTCCAACTCCACCGGCCGGAACCCCGGCAACACCTCCGCCGTGGTCGGCACCGGCTGAACATCGGCCAGCAACACCAGGTCGAAGGACGCCCGCTTGGCGTTAACCTCCGACGGATCGGTCACGGTCGCCTTCCACTGCCGCTTACCCGTCAGCTCGTCCACCTTCTGCCGCACCGGCCGCCCCGCCGACCGGTCCTCCCTGCTCTGGTACTCGGTGTCCGGCGCAACCTCCCCCATGAGCACCAGACCTTGCGGGAACGCCTCTCCGAACTCGATGGGGAACCTGTGCCCCCTGGGAATCGCCATGATCGAATCTCCCTGCACCAGGCGACCGCAGTCTCGGCCGCTGATACCAGATTCGGTCAGGTGACCGTCCCGTCACAGGACCTCGTAGTCCTGTCTCAACTCACGGCGTCTCACTTTGTCTCGTCAAGTCTCGTCTTGTGCTACGGTGCTGGTGGACGACCGCAGGGGAGAGACATGGCGGATCAGGACATAGCTCTTAAGGTATTGCTCAAGAAGCGTCATTTGCACGGCCACGCCGCTTTTTGCAAGGAGTATGACAAGGCGGCAAAGCGCCTGGACAAGGACCTAGTCGGCAGCCATCCGAGCAAAGCCCAGTACTACCGATGGCTGTCCGGCGAACTCCTGGGCCTTCCCTACAGCGACCACTGCCGCGTCCTCGAAATAATGTTCCCCGACTGGACAGCAGAGCAACTGTTCGCTCCCCATGTCGGAGTCTTGGAGTACACGCCCGACGCCAACAAGCCCCCCGAGACCGCTCCCCAGCAAGCCGCGAGCGGCACCAACGTCCCCACGGACTTCGTCGGCCTCTACGCCCACCGCGCCGACGTGCCCAAAGACCTGTGGCTCACTCTGCTCGAAGGCGCCCACCACAGCATCGACCTGTTCGCCAACGCCAGCCTCTTCCTGCCCGAGGACAACCCCGACGCCATCGACCTACTTCGCGCCAAAGCCAACGAAGGCGTCACCATCCGTCTCCTACTCGGCGACCCCACCCACGACGCCATAAAACTCCGAGGCGAAGAAGAACGCCTGTATGACGCCCTCATCGGCCGCGTCCAAATGGCACACGCCTACTACCGCCCCCTCATCAACCTCGACGGCGTCCAATTCAAGGTCCACGGCACATCGCTCTACAACTCGATCTTCCGCTACGACAACCAAATGCTCGTCAACCAACACATCTACGGCACCTACGGCTATATCGCCCCAATCCTCCACCTACGCCGCTCATCAGATTCCGACCTCTTCGAGACATACATGAAAAGCCTCGAACGAGTCTGGACCGACGAGGCATACGAGTACGCACCTTCTCAACGCTGACGCACCTTCACCAACGTCGACAGGAACATGTCGAGGTCTGAAAGGTCTTGCAGAGCGGCGTCAGGACCGGCTGCTCGCAGCTCGTCCAAATCATGCACACCCGTGGCAACGGCGATGACCTTCGCCCCACCATCCTGCGCAGCCTTGATGTCCAACGGCGTGTCCCCAATCAAAATCGTCGACTCAGCGTCGTACTCCCGCCCGTACTTCGCCGCAGCCTTGTCCTGCGCCACCCGCACCAGATCCGACCTGACCTCCGCATCGGACCCGAACCCGCCCACCTCCATGTCCAACCACCGAGTCAGGTCAAACGGGTCCAACTTCGCCCAAGCGTTCTCCACCACGTTCCCGGTCAACGCCGACTGGACGACTGCCTCCACACCGTCCAAGACCCGAAGCGCATCCACCACCCCCGGCAACACGTATCCGCGACTCGGCAACCCCGGCCCGACCTGCTTCATCGCACTGATCAGGAACGGCCGGAAGCTCTCGATCGTCTCGAACCCACCCGCGTCAACGCCGTTCGCTTCCAACAACGCCTGCATGATCAGAAAATCAGTCCGCCCATGAGTGACAGGCTGGACACTGGGAGCACAACCAGCGACTAGCTCAAACGCTAGTGCGTAGGTGTCCTTGCTAACCCCACCGTTCTCGATCAATGTGTGATCGACATCCCATAGCACCAACGTCCGACGAAGCAAACCAACCAACTGCATGTGATCTGTCATGCTTTGTTACTTCCCTACGTATGCGGTCGCCTTCAAACCGACCCGGTCAGTTGCTTTCAAAGGTTTAGAATTTTAATGTAGTTGCGCAATTACCTAAAGAGTTGTTGCTAGAGGTAACTATTAGGGTTCGAGCCATGAGCGCTAGTGATCCGTGTCGCCTAGAGCCTGGCATAATTTTCTACACGCCTAAACTTATCGTCGTAAACGTCACTTGGGTCAAAAGTCCTTTCCGATTCGTCGATAGACTGCTCGTGTGCGCTTGAGTATCATAAGCAATGAAATTATAAGATGTGAAACTAAGACTGACGCCACGCACGAAATCGGCCAAATGGCTGGGGTGTCCTTTTGTGTGATTGCTGCCGTGGTAATTAAAACAGCGGTGGAAGAAATTCCGATGAGCACAGCGTAGGATATATTTATCTCAAGTTCATCAATGAGGGCAATCAGATCATTCCTTCTGCGTGTCTCGTCGCCCGCGCGTACGCGCAATTGATATACATGAACTAGTAGGCCAAACAAAAACGCAGTGTAGATGGAAACGCCACTCAGAACGCCTTCGATGCCGCGCAATTGAAATCTGAAAATCGCCGAAAGTATGCCCAGGATAATTGGTAGACCATAGAAGATGGAGATGTCGGTAAGCATTAGCCGGCCGGTCCGGTGATCTTTTAGAGTTCCATACTGACCTCTAACGATTGCAGTTACAGACCACTTAGTTGCCACGGTTTGCCGCCAGCTTTACTGATCGCTGTTGCCTTGTCCAAGGGCGAGAATCCCAATCGCTAGGGAGGGACATTCCTATGATTGGTGCAATTTCGAGAACCTTAGAGCGCATTTCCTTAAACACATCACCATTCAATGGGCGAGGTTGGCCGTCATCTGAAAGCGGATAAAAAAGAACGGGCACGTCGGCAGATCCAATAATTAATCTCCGTTGCTGCGTGCCGTTGTCCAATACAATCTCGACTTCATCATCGTCATGACTTGCTACGCCAATGATCGTTTGAGCTTTCAGGTCACCATTTAGAATGCGGTCCCTTAGCGTCCGGGCGAAGCTACCTTCTCCCCGACGCGGCTTCACTGTACAAACAATCCTACCGATTGAATTGCGTACGATTCCATCGGCAATATCGGAAGACGTCTGCGTTTTATGCACTTCGATGGACTGCATCTGTGCAGTTTCAAGATATTTCTGCCAGGCTGTCTCATCCATCAATGAGTTGTAGTGGAAAACGAGATGATCAGCGTGGAAGCGATCAGAAAAAGATCTTTTAAATGCCGAAAGCAGCTTTGTTGCGGAAGTTTGACTTCCATATTTCTCGCCCATAAAAAGAGCGTGAGGGGCATTCTCGGATGTTACGATCAAAGATCTGGTGTTGGTGACAGTTGATTCGTCGATTCCAATATTCTTAGTAGTACTACCACTTTTTACATCAACGACTTTGCCTTCGAGTCCATAACGACCGTGTTCAATTTCCATTTCAATCATTCGTCCGGCTGAAGCCAAGTACTGAACATCCAGGTAGAGAGAATATTTTGGCTTAACCAGAGGTCGAGCTTTAATGTCCGTCAAGAATGCGTTGAACAGAGAAAGAAAATCGGTCCCATTCCCGTCAATGTTGCTCATGTTGACCGGATCGTCGGGTTTACGGGTCGGCGCGACCCAGAGTTGGTAGATGCTGAAGGCTGAACGTGCCACGAGGTACTCCTGTCTGCCGAATTTGGCTCTAGGGAATCAAGGCCGCGCCGCCCGCGCGGCGCGGCGCCGTGGGCCTGCTCGGCTTGGCACCGCTGTCCCCGTCCATCGCGCCACGGCGCGGCCTCCCGCTTCGCTCACGGCCGCGCGGGCGCGCGGCGCGGCCCTTGTGCTGGCTGGGTGCGCCACGCCGCCCAGGCGGCACAGGGTGCCGAGCAGAGTACGCCGATAGGCCGACAAGACCGAGGCTGTCAGCGTCTCGTCTATGCGAGCTGCTTGGTACCAGGGGCACCGCTGCCCCTGGACCCCGGCGGGCCCGCAGCACGTTCCACGCCATACTCGGAGTAGCACAAAGCCCCCGTAGGCGCGGAACGCACTACGGGGGCGGTGCTCGTGAGGTGTAGCAACCGGTGTAGCAACGGGCTCGAACTTGCTCGGACGGTCTCACCCGGTTGACCTGCGGGAACGGACTACTGTGGACCTGCGAAACCCCCAAAGCGGCGCCTTGAAAGCGGAAGACGGGCAACCGTCCGGGGGTTCAAATCCCTCCGCCTCCGCAGGTCAGAGGGGGTGTCGACTGTTCCTTATGGATGGTCGACACCCCCTTTGTGCAGCAACGGGGGCGAGGACTTTCTCGGCGGGTTGCCCGCTCACCGCGGTGAGCTGCGGGATCACCCCGTTCCGGCGCCGCTCGGTCGTGCCGGGGCCGGGAAAGGCCCTGCGCGCGGTGCCGGGTGGCGCCGCACACAGGGCCTGTGCCCTGCCGGTCAGGTCAGCAGAGGCACGCGCCGAAGGTGATGCCGCCCGCGACGCCGCTGAGGCCGTCGAGGCCGATCGCGCCGTTGGTCACGAGGACGGTGTTCGTGCCCGCCCCGCCCGCCACGGTTCCGGAGTTGGCCACGCCGCCCGCGCCCAGGGTGCCGCCCGCGCCGCCTGCACCGCCTGCGCCGGGGTTGCACCCGGTGCCGCCCGCGCCGCCCTTGCCGCCGTTGCCGCCCTTGCCACCGGTCACGGTGATGTTGTCGTCGCCCAGGCCGCCGTCGACGGTTCCGCTGTTGCCGACGCCGCCCGCACCGCCCGCGCCACCGCCACCGCCCGCGCCGCCGATCTGGCCGGGGTTCATGCCGTTGCCCGCCTTGCCCGCGGTGCCGCCGAGGGCGCCGAGGCCGCCGATGACCTTGAGGACGTCGTTGTCGATGTCACCGAGGACGGTTCCGGAGCTGCCGTTGCCGCCCGCACCGCCCACGCCGCCGAAGCCGCCCGCGCCGCCGCCGTTGCCGCAGCCGCCCGTGCCGCCCGCGCTGCCGGTGCCGCCCGCGCCGCCCTTGACGGTGAGGTTGTCCGGACCGGCACCGCCGTCGGTGGTCCCGGAGCTGCCGACGCCGATGCCGCCGACCCCACCCGCACCGCCGACGCCGCCCACGCCACCGGTGCCCGCGCTGGGACCGCTGGCGCCGCCCCCTCGGCCGATGCCGCTGAGGCCACCGGCACCACCGGTGACGGTGATCGTGTCGTTGCCCGCCCCGCCCCGGAGGGCCCCGACGCTGCCCAGGCCGCCCGCGCCACCCGCGCCGCCGACGCCGCCTGCTCCGCCAGCGCCGCCGAGGATGCCGGCGCCGCCGGTCCCGCCCGCACCACCGGTCCCGCCTGCGCCGCCGGTGACGGTGATGTTGTCGACGCCGTCGCCCGCGTCGATGGTTCCGGCGCTGCCGACGCCGCCGGTGCCGACACCGCCCGCGACGCCCGCGGCTCCGGCGAAGCCCGCCGGGTGGGTGGTCGTGCCGATGGCCCCGGAACCGCCCGTGGCGCCCGTGGTGCCCGCGGTGCCGGTGACGCGGATCGTGTCCGCGCCGCCGAGGGTGGTCACCGTGCCGTCGACGAGCCCACCGGTCACGGTGACCAGGTCGTTGCCCGCGGTCCCGGTGAGGATCTGCCCGCCGGGCACGCCCGCCGTGCAGGTGATGGTGTCACCGGAGCCGTTGAAGGCCCGGGTGCAGCCGACCGGGTCGGCCTGTGCCGCGGCGGGCAGGACCACGGCGAACCCGAGCGCCGTGCCCAAACCGATCAGGCCACGGCCGACTCGACGGGCCGTGGTGGTGCGTGTTGCAGAATTCATGAGTGCTTTCCAGCGTTGTCCTGTGAGTCCCGGCTGAGGCGGGGAACCCGCGAGTGCGGTCGATGACCACTGTCCTGACCACTACCGGTGTCCCTTGCCTGAGCGCACCGAGTCCGCCAACACTCTCGAGGTCGAGCGTGCACTCTCCCTCGGGGTAACAGCAAGGAAATCGGGAACAACCACTCTTCTACGAGGGATATCGGCCAGTTTTCGCTGGTTGCCCGTCATCCGTGGGGCTGCACCGCGCGGATCAGGTGCCCAGGCCCCAGGACAGGCCCATCCGGTACGCCGCGCACACGTTCATGTCGAGGATGTAGGCGCCCGCCGTTCCGCACTGGCCCGCCCCCGTGCCCGGGTCGACCGGTTGGCCGTGGCCCATGCCGGTGATGGTGTGCGTCTCGACCACCGTCCGCCCGGCGGCGTTGCGGTAGCCCGCGTGCGGGAACCCGCCCACCGCGTCGGTGAACGACGGGGTGGCCGGGATGCCGTGCAGGGCGGTCCACTGGTCCACGATCTCCTGCTGGTTCAGCGGTGCCACCGTGTGGTCCGCCGTGCCGTGCCACACGTTGACCGCCGGCCACGGGCCCGGGTGCGCCGGTACCTTGGCCGCCCACTGGGCCGGGGTGAGGTCCTTGCCCGGGGTCATGCAGGAGAACGCGTCGACCACCGAGGTGGCGCAGCCGAACGGCAGGCCCGCGACGATGCCGCCGCCCGCGAACAGGTCCGGGTAGGCCGCCAGCACCACCGCGGTCATCGCGCCGCCGCCGGACAGGCCGCTGGCGTACGCCGTGCCCGCGCCGTCAGCCTTGGCGCGGCGGACCATCTGGGCGATGGACTCCGCTTCGCCCCGGCCGCGGGTGGTGTCGGTGGGCTGGAACCAGTTGAAGCACCGGTTGAGGTTGTTGGCCTGCTGCTGTTCCGGCAGCACCACGGTGAACTTCCACCGGTCCGCCAGGTGGACCCAGCCCGTGCCGGTCCCGTAGGCGGCGGCCGTCTGGGTGCAACCGTGCATCGCGACCACCACCGGCCGCCCGGCGGGCAGGTCGTCGGGTTGGTAGCGGTACATCTTGAGGGCGCCCGGGTTGGTCCCGAAGCCCGTGACCTGGCTGATCGCCGCCGCGTGGGCGGGCGTCGTCCCCGTGAGCAGACCTGCCAGCAGAGCGAGCACGATCGACACTGACCGCATTCCGACCACCTTTTGTCGTGGTACCGATCGCTCGACGGTAGGCGCGGGTGCGGGGGCGGCCCATGGTGGCGCGCTCCACATTCGGTCCGGGCTTTGTGTGGTCGCGGCGCATGTCAGCCGTCCGTCCAGGCCGGAAACCCTTCTGCCGCAGCGGAAATCCCACCTGTCCCGCGCGCCACGGGTGGCCTCGCCGCCCGGTGCAACCTCGATCAGCCAACCGGTGTTCTGGAAGTGACGACGTCCAACAGGTGGTGGGGGATGCGCGACTCCGCCGCCAGCAGGTCGGGGGGGAGGAGTTCGACGGCGCGGGGCAGCAGGGAGGGCTGCTCCACCGACAGGACCGTGCCCGGCTCGCGCCTGCGCCAGCCCCGGGTGGAGATGGTCGTCATGGCGTTGCGGTAGGTGACGTCGCGCATGGTGCCGAGTTGGCGGGCGCGGTAGAGGAGGGCCTGGAGGCTGACGCCCCAGGTTTCCTTGAGCTTGGCGAGGCGGGGCCAGTCTGCGCGGGTGGGGAGGAGGTCGGCGATCTGGGCGCGGGGCATCAGGAACTCGGCGGCGAAGCGGTTGGCCTGGTTCTCGACGATGTTGTTGCCCGGCTCCTCGTCGGTGTGCATGACCAGGTGGCCGAGTTCGTGGGCGACGTCGAAGCGCTGGCGGTAGTAGTCGTCCTTGGCCGGGTTGAGCAGGACCAGGGGGCGGTCCGCGCGGGACACCGAGTAGGCGTCGACCGAGGCGGACTGCGGTGGGGTGAACACGACCAGGACGCCGTTGTTCTCCGCCGCGCGCACGGTGTGCGGGATGGGGCCGTCCGGCAGGCCCCACTCGGCGCGCAGCTCGGCGGCGGCGCGTTCGGGGGTGTCGTCGGCGCAGTCGGCCCCGACCGGGCGGACCGGGAGGCGGACCGGGGGGAAGTCGACGTGCCGCTCCAGCACCCGGCTGACCTCGACCACGACGTGCACGTACGCCTCGGCCTGGTCGCGGGCGAGCTGGGTGGTGGAGCGCAGCGAGCGGAAGTGCGCCGTCGCCGGGGCGGGCGGGCTGCCGTCGGGCAGGAAGAAGGACGGGCTGACGCTCAGCGCCATGGCCAGCTTGGCCACCGTGGCGGCCGAGGGCTTCTTGCCGCCGGACTCGTAGAAGCTGATCGCCGCCGGGGTCAGCTCGACGGCGGCGGCGAGCGCGTTCTTGCGCAACCCGGCCAGCCGCCTGCCCATCGTCAGCCGTGACCCGTCGAACAACGCGGTGACATCGGCAAGGTTCCCGCTCGTCATTCCCCTGTTCCCGCGACCCGCTTGAGCTGGACCTCGGCGTCGGACACCCCCTGCGGTACCGCTCGGGTGCCGACGACCGGCCGAACCATACCGCTGCCGGGTTCGAGGGGCGCGGGCTCCAGCCGCACCCGCCAGGTCCACGGCCTGCCGCCGCCCTCGGTGGTGTGCGGCCTGCCCAGGTGGACCTCCGAGGAGGTCGCGTCGGAGTTGATGGCGTGCGCGACGAACAGCACCGAGTCGTCGATGTCGTCCTCGGTCAGCGAGAACAGCGAGAACTGGTCGGCCGACGGCCGCCGCCCGGCCGCCCGCTGCTTGGTCGGGGTCTTCGACTGCCAGGAGATCCGGTCGACGCCCTCGAACGGGAACGAGGTGATCAACCAGCGCCACCGGTCGAACCGCCAGCCCGGCGAGCTGTGGTCGTCGGCCCGCTCCACCAGCCCCGGCCGCAGCGACGGCATGGTGTCCAGCTCACCGGAGAGCAACCCGGCGCCGAGCACGTCGCGCCCGACCCGCTCCTCGTCCGGCGCCACGGAGAAGTCGCCGCAGTGGAAGACCCGGTCGAGCCGGTTGCAGAACAGCTTGTGCGCGGTCAGCCCCAGCCACACCTGGTCGTGGCCGGTGGTCGGGTCGTAGTCCAGCGCGGTCCGCCGCGCCGCTGCCGACCACGCCCAGCCGATCGCGTCGACGACCCCGGCCCGGCCCAGCGCGGCCAGTGCCGCGTCCTGCTCGCTCATGGTCCGGAATACTACCGATCGCAGTATTCGGCGCGCGAAACTTAACCCGGTGTGTCGGTGGATCACCTCGTCGGGCGTTGTGGGCGCCCGGTCAGGTGGATTCGCAACCGATGCCGTCGCGGTCCGGGTCGAAGCGGTGCCGGTCGGGGCGGCGGACCGGGAAGTCGCGGTCGGGGACGTCGGCGCAGTCCAGGTGCGGTGCGGCGATGGACAGGCACAGCGTGGGGTACGCCGGGTCGCACAGCCGGGGGCGGCTGGTGGTCGCGGTCGTCGTCGGCTGCGCGGTGGTCGCCGCGGGCGGCGGGGCGGCGGCCGCGGTGGTCTCGGCGGTCGTGCGGGTGGCGGGCTGCGGTTCGGTGGTCCTCGCCGTGGTGCGGGTCGTCGGGCGGGCGGGGGCGGTCACCGTCCTGACCGAGGTCACCGTGGACGTCGAGGTGGCGGGGGTGCTGGTGGCGGGCGCCGGGGCGGAGGTGGGTGCCGCGGCCGCCGTCTCCGAGTCCGGTCGCTGGCTGAGGAGGCCGCCGGTCGCGGCCACGGAGAGGGCCACGGCCACCAGGGGCCAGGTCGGCAGGGAACGGATCTTGCGCACGTGTTCCTATCCGAATCCGACCCGGAGGGGTTACCGGTCGGGACCCGATCGTGACGAAACGCGGCAGCGCAGGCGACCCGGGTGGGCCGCCTGCGCTGTCCCCCGAGTCGGGCCCGGGGCCTCCCCGCCCCGGAACCCGTGCCGGACGCTCCTGTCAGGACAGTTCCCGCCCCCGCGTCTCGGGCAGGCCGAACAGGGCGAAGAAGGCGAGCACGTAACCGAGTGCGGCGTACCCCATCGCCGCGCCGATGCCGAGCGGGCCCGCGATGTACCCGACGACCGCCGGGAGCAGCCCGCCGACGCCGCGGCCGAGGTTGTAGGTGAAACCGGGGCCGACCCCGCGCACCGGACCCGGGTACAGCTCGGCCAGGTAGGCGCCGAACCCGCTGAAGATCGCCGAGTAGCCGAAGCCGAGTGGGAACCCCAGGTACATCACCCAGGTGTTCGCGCTCGCCGGGAGCTGCGTGTACAGAAGGATCAGGACGGCGTTGGTGACGGCGAACAGCCGGATCGTCGGCTTGCGCCCCAGCCGGTCGTTGAACCAACCGCCGCACAGGTAACCGGCGAACGCCCCGGAGATGAGGAACGCCAGGTAGCCGCCCGTGCCGACGACGGTGAGACCGCGCTGCTTGCTCAGGAACGTGGGCAGCCAGGTCGCGAGGGTGTAGTAGCCGCCCTGGACGCCGGTCGTCACCAGCGACATGAACACGGTGGTGCGCAACAGGTCTCCGCGGAACAGGTCGCGGAGGGAACCGCGCGCCCGCGTGGACCCGGTGTGGATCGGCGCGTCCTCCGTGCCGCGGCGCAGGTAGAACACCAGCAGGGCGGGCAGCGCGCCGGTCAGGAAGAGCACCCGCCAGGCGACGTCCTCGTCGAGGAAGCCGAACAGGGCGGTCTGCACGAGCACCGCCAGGCCCCACCCCACCGCCCACGAACTCTGCACCACCGACGCCACCCGGCCGCGGTGGCGCGCGGAGGTGTACTCGGCGATGAGGATCGCGCCGGTCGCCCACTCGCCGCCGAACCCGATCCCCTGCAGGGAGCGGAAGACCAGCAGCAGTTCGTAGTTCGGCGCGAGCCCGCACAGCATCGTGAACACGGCGAAGGTCAGCACCGTGAGCGTCAGCGTGCGGACCCGGCCGATCCGGTCCGCCAGGATCCCCGCGACCACCCCTCCGAGCGCGGAGAACACCAGCGTGGCCGTGCTGAGCAGCCCGCCCTGGAACGTGCTGAGCCCGAAGGCCACCGTGATGGCGGGCAGGGCCAGCGGCAGCACCTGGTAGTCGTAGGAGTCGAGGCCGTAGCCCAGGAAGGCGCCGGTGAAGGCGCGACGACCCTTGGCCGGGAGTTCCCGGTACCAGGCCATCCGTTCGCGCGTGCTGGTTGTGCTCATGACCCACCTCGTTCACGCGGTGCCGCTCGGTTGGTCGACCCAGTCTGTTGGATTGTTCTACGATCTGACAATGGGGCAATTTCGGTTTAACCTGGATGGACTACGAGGGCGTGGAGGCGGTGGTGGCGGCGGACATCGTCGAACGGTTGGGGGAGCTGGTCAGGGACCGGCGGTGGGAACGCAGCAGCGCCGCGGAGATCGCCGCCGCCGCGCTCCGGGACCTGATCATGGAAGGCGCGCTGCCCCCGGGGACCCGCGTCTCCGAGGAGGTGTTCACCGCGCCCCTGGAGGTCTCCCGCAACACCCTCCGCGAGGCGTTCCGCCTGCTCACCCACGAAAAGCTCCTCGAACACAAGCTCAACCGGGGCGTCTTCGTCCGCACCCTGGCCACCGCGGACGTCGTCGACCTGTTCCTGGTCCGCCGCGTGGTCGAGTGCGCCGCCCTGCCCCTGGCCGACGAGGCGGGGACCGCCCGCATGCTGGCCGCCGTGGAGACCGGCGAGGCCGCAGCCGGGGAAGGCCGCTGGGTCGACGTCGGCACCGCCAACATCCGCTTCCACCAGGCCATCGCCGCCCTGACCGGCAGCCCCCGCATCGACGAGCTGATGCGCCAGGTCGCCGCCGAACTCCGCCTCGCCTTCCACGAGATGGGCGACCCACGCGCCTTCCACGAGGACTACCTGCGCCGCAACCGCGAGATCGTCGACCGCCTGGTCGCGGGCGAGGTGGCCGCCGCCCAGGACCTCCTCACCGCCTACCTGCGCGCCTCCGAGGCGGAGATGCTCGCGGCGTTCACCACCCGCGAGCGCGGTGAGATCCCCGCCTCCAAACCGGGTGCCTGAGCGCGCCCCGGCCTAGGGTTTCCCCGTGCGGATGATGGGATGTCACCGATGACGTTCTGGGAGTCAGTGCTCGTCCTGCTCGCGGGCGTCTTCGCGGGCGGGATCAACGTCGTGGTCGGCTCCGGGACGCTGGTGACCTTCCCGGTCCTGCTCGCCGTCGGCTACCCGCCGATCGTCGCCAACGTGTCGAACACCCTCGGGCTCGTCCCCGGATCGATCACCGGCGCCATCGGCTACCGCGCCGAACTGGCCGACCAGAAGGACCGCCTGCTCCGGTTCGGCGCCGCCTCGCTCCTCGGCGGGGTGCTGGGCGCGGTCCTGCTGCTGAAGCTGCCCGCTGCCGCGTTCGAGGGGATCGTCCCGGCCCTCATCGTCGTCGCCCTGGTCCTGGTGGTCCTGCAACCGCGCCTGTCCCGGGCCCTGGCCGCCCGCCGCACCACCGCCGCCCCCGCCCACGGCGGCCCGCTGCTGTGGTTCGGCGTGTTCCTGACCGGTGTGTACGGCGGCTACTTCGGCGCCGCGCAGGGCATCATCCTGCTGGGGCTCATGGGCATCCTGATGACCGAGTCCCTGCAACGCCTCAACGCGGTGAAGAACGTGCTGGCCGCGCTGGTGAACGCGGTCTCCGGGATCATCTTCGTCGTGGTGGCCGACGTGGCGTGGCTGCCGGTGGTCCTGATCGCCGTCGGCTCCACGGTGGGCGGCTTCATCGGGGCGAAGGTGGGGCGCAGGCTGTCGCCGACGCTGCTGCGCGGGATCATCGTGGTGGTCGGCCTCGCCGCCATCGCCAAGATCGTCCTCGACTGACCCGCGCCGGGCTGTCCTTCACCTGCCGCTGTTCTTCACCCCACCGCTGTCCTTCTCCTCACCCGTACGGGTTCGGAGTTGTCCACAGGCAAGATCCACATCGGCCTCGCGCGGCCCCTCCGCCGGTAGAATGGGCTCGGGGCCGCCCCCCAGGGAGTGGTGGGGGATGGTCTGGTGGGGATTGCGCGCGAGCGAGGTCGACCTTGGTCCGGGTGGGGCGGTCAGGGCCGGGGGAAGGTGCGGGCGGCTTCCAGGAACAGGTCGTTCTCCTCCGGGGTGCTGATGGTGACCCGGGCGCCGTCGCCGGGGAAGGCGCGGACGACGATCTTGTGCTCCATGCAGTGCTCGTTGAAGGCCTGGGTGCGGTCGGTCAGCGGGAGCCAGACGAAGTTGGCCTGGGTCGGGGGGACGTCGTAGCCCAGGGCCAGGAGTTCGGTGCGGACCCGGGTGCGCTCGGCGACGATGTCGCGGCAGCGGGCCAGCAGCTCGTCCTCGGCGCGTAGCGACGCCAGGGCCGCCGCCTGGGCCAGGGCGTTCACGCCGAAGGGGACGAACACCTTGCGGACCACCTCGCTCACCGCGGGCGGGGCCACCAGGTAGCCGACGCGCAGGCCCGCCAGGCCGTACGCCTTGGAGAAGGTGCGCAGGACCGCCACGTTGTCCCGGCCCGCCGCCCACGCGGCCTTGGCCAGCTCCACGCCGTCCGGGACGGACTCGTCGTCGACGAACTCGCGGTAGGCCTCGTCGATCACCACGAGGGCGTCGGTGGGGGCCGCGGCGATGAAGCGGTCCAGCTCCGGCGCGGTGAGGGCGGTGCCGGTGGGGTTGTTGGGGGTGCAGACGAAGACCAGGCGGGTGCGCGGGGTGATCGCGGCGACCATCGCGTCCACGTCCAGGGCGTGGCCGGGGGTCAGCGGGACGCGGACCTGCTGGGCGCCCACCACCTGGGTGATGATCGGGTACGCCTCGAACGAGCGCCACGGGAAGACGACCTCGTCCTCGGCCGTGCAGGTGGCCTGGATGAGCTGCTGGCACAGGGTGACCGAGCCGCAGCCGACCGAGACGTGCGACCCGGGGACGTCGAGCCGGGCCGACAGGGCCGCCACCAGCTCCGCCGCCCCGCTGTCGGGGTAGCGGTTGACCTGCCCGGCGGCCTCGGCGATGGCGGCGACGACGCTGGGCAGCGGGCCCAGGGACACCTCGTTGCTGGCCAGCTTGACCGCCCCGGGCACGCTGCGCCCTGGCACGTACCCCGGGATCGAGGCAAGGTCGGCGCGGGTTCGCACGGTCATCGGGGCTCCTCGTCGAGTCGGCTGTAGCGCAACCTATCCCGCTCTGCGCGCGTACGGCAGCACCGGTCGTCCGCCTCCGGCGAAAATTGTGCGGATCGGACGAACCCACCGACGGGTGATCACGCGTCCGGGTGAGCGGCCGATCACGTTGACGGGCGTTCACCCCGCCGTGGTTGGGTGTGTCATGGCCCAGACCCGCACAGAGGAAATCCGGCTCGCCGACGACCGCGCCCTGCGGTTGACCTGCGCCGAGCCCGACGGGGTGGTGCGCGGCGGTCTGGTCGTGCTGCCCGAGGCGCGCGGGGTCACCGACGCGGTGCGCGGCATGGTGGCCGGGCTGGCCGCCGAGGGCTGGCTGGTCGCGGTACCGCACCTGCACGACGGCGACGACCACGAACTCGACCACGACACCGCCCGCGACTCCCTCAGCGCCCTGTCCGGCGACTCGGTCCTGGCCGCCGCCGACGGCGCCTTCGCCTGGCTGACCCGGCACGGCGTCACCACCGACCGGACCGGCGTCATCGGCTTCGAGCTCGGCGGCGCGGCCGCCCTGCTGGTGGCCGCCCGGCGCGACGTCGGCGCCGCCGTCACGGTCGCGGGCGGCGGTATCCTCGACCCGCTCTCCGACGGGCTGCCCGCGCTCGTCGAGGTCGCGGGCGAGCTGCGCTGCCCGTGGCTGGGGCTCTACCGCGAGGAGGGCGACGACATCACCGCCGAACAGGTCGAGAAGTTGCGCGACGCCGCGGGCACCGCCCCGGTCGCCACGGACGTGGTCCGGTTCGCCTTCCACTCCACGTACGAGGCGTGGCAGCGCGCCCTGAACTGGTTCGACGCGCACCTGCGCTGATGGTGGCGACCCTCACCGAGGTCGAGTTCGACCTCACCTGGGAGGCCCTGGGCCTCGGCGAACGCCCGTACCCGATCGACGTGCCCAGCTTCGGCACCACCACCGCAGAGCGCGAGGACCTGCGCATCGGCGTGATCGGCAGCCTCACCGCGAAGAACCTGCACGACGGCCGCGAACTCGACCGCGAGCTGGAGGACCACCTGGTCCTGCTGGCGCGCAACGACTTCAGCCTCGACGGCCTGCTGTCGGTGGGGGTGCCGCTGCGGGTGCTCGGCGTCGGCCAAGGCAGCCGGTCGGCGCTGGCGGTCCAGGCGGGCGGCGAGATCCGGGTCGGCGCGGCGGGCCCCGGCGGGGTCGTGGCGGAGGTCGCCGGGATGCTGCCGGAGGTCCCCGCGGGCCCCGGCAACCCGGTCACCCTGCCCAAGCAGGTCTTCCACGACGCGATCGACGCCTACGTCGCCGGTGGCTTCGCCAACCTGGAGCACGCGCTCAACCGCGGCGGGGTCAGCGGCCGCGACCTGCGCACGGTCACCACCCTGGTGGAGAGCGCCCGCTCCGGGGGCGGCCAGGTCGCGGCGAACGCGGTCGACCGCATGGGCAGGCGCACCCGCACGCCCGTGCTCAACTGGTTCGACACCTCGGCGGGCCGGTACCTGGTGCTGACCTCGCCGCAGCCGGACGGCTCGGACTGGCTGACCATCGGCCCGGTCGACCCCCAGCGCCTGGCGGGCCGCATCCGCGACCTGGTCGACGGCGTCCGGGCCTGACGCCCGGACGCCGCCCCGGCCTCACACCGCCAGCTCGACCCGCAGCGGCGGCTCGGTCTTCGCCACGACCTCGTCGACCGCCACCCCCGGCGCGCACTCGCGCAGCACCAGGCCGTCGGGGGTCACGTCGATCACCGCCAGGTCGGTGATGATCCGCTGCGCCACCCGCAGGCCGGTCAGCGGCAGCGAGCACTCGTCGACGACCTTGAACGAGCCGTCGCGGGCGGTGTGCTCCATCAGCACGATGACCCGCTTGGCGCCGTGCACCAGGTCCATCGCCCCGCCCATGCCCTTGACCATCTTCCCCGGGATCATCCAGTTCGCGATGTCTCCGGCCCGCGACACCTGCATGGCCCCCAGGATCGCGGCGTCGACCTTGCCGCCGCGGATCATGCCGAACGACAGCGCCGAGTCGAAGAACGAGGCGCCCCGGCGGACGGTGACCGTCTCCTTGCCCGCGTTGATCAGGTCCGGGTCCTCGGTCCCGGCCACCGGGTAGGCGCCGACGCCGAGGATGCCGTTCTCCGACTGGAGCACGATCTCCACGTCGTCGGGCACGTAGTTCGGCACCAGCGTCGGCAGGCCGATGCCGAGGTTGACGTAGGAGCCGTCGGACAGCTCCGCGGCCGCCCGCGCGGCCATCTCTTCCCTGGTCAGCGCCATCTCAGGCCTCCCTCGTGGTCCGGCGCTCGATGCGCTTGTCGGCGACCTGCTCCGGCGTCAGCGCCAGCACCCGCTGCACGAAGATCCCGGGCAGGTGCACGTCGTCCGGGGCGATCTCGCCGGGGTCCACCAGCTCCTCGACCTCGGCGATGCCCACCCGGCCCGCCATGGCGCACAGCGGGTTGAAGTTGCGCGCCGAGTCGCGGAACACCAGGTTCCCGTGCCGGTCGCCCTTCCAGGCCCGGACCAGGCCGAAGTCGCAGGTGATGGCCTCCTCCAGCACGTGGTCCACACCGCCGAACGCGCGCACCTCCTTCGCCGGGGAGGACACCGCCACGGTGCCGTCCGCGGCGTAGCGCCACGGCACCCCGCCGTCGGCGACCTGGGTGCCGACCCCGGTGCGGGTGTAGAACGCCGGGATGCCCGACCCGCCCGCCCGCAGCCGCTCCGCCAGCGTGCCCTGCGGGGTCAGCTCCACCTCCAGCTCACCGGCCAGGTACTGCCGGGCGAACTCCTTGTTCTCACCGACGTAGGAACTGGTCATCCTGGCGATCCGCCGCTCCCGCAGCAGCAGGCCCAGCCCCCAGTCGTCGACGCCGCAGTTGTTCGACACGACCGACAGACCGGTCACGCCCTTCGCCAGCAGCGCCCCGATCAGCACGCTGGGGATGCCGCAGAGCCCGAACCCGCCGACGGCGAGCGTCGCGTTGTGCGCGACGTCCTCGACCGCCTCGGCCGCGCTGTGGACCACTTTGTCCATGTGTGCCCCTCCTTCTGGGTGTGGCAAGCGCGACTCTAATGCGGCGACCCGGCCCGCGGAGTGTTCACCGCAGCCACAGGACCGGGGTCCGGCATGGGCGTGGACACTGTTGCCGTGGTTGACGAGGCGAGCGGCCGCCGGTGGCTGCCCAGCGGTGAGACGACGGTGCGGCTGCTGACGTGGTCGGCCCGGTTGGTGGGCCTGCTGGCCGTGCTGTCGGTGCTCCTGCCCGCCGGTGGCCGCAGGCCGCTGCGCGCCGCCGTGGGCCGCTGGCTCGACCTGCCGGAGGGCGCGGGCATCGCCGCCGGGACCGTCGTGCTGGCCAGCGGTGTGCTGCTGTGGCTGCTGGCGAACGCCCTGCGCAGGCGCAAGCGGCGGGCCTGGCAGGTGGCCGTGGTGGTCACCGCGACCATCGCCGTGGCCCACCTGGCCTGGCGCCACGGCATCGGCTCCGGGGTCACCGCGCTCGGCCTGTGCATCGCCCTGCTCGCCACCCGCAAGCACTTCACCGCGGGTGTCGACCCGGTCTACGGCAAGTGGCGGGCCGTCCGCGTCGCCGTGGAACTGCTCCTCGCCGGTTTCCTGGCGGTCTTCACCATGCTGCGCGGCGCCCCCAGCCGCCTCACCGGCGGGGCCGACCTGACCGACACGGCGGCCCACTCGCTGCTGGCGCTCATCGGCGTCACCGGCCCGGTCCACCCGGTGGCCTGGCTGGACGACCTCACCGCCGCCACCGGCCTGGTCTTCGGCGTCGGCGCGGTCCTGCTCGGCGCCTACTACCTGCTGCGCTCAGCCGAACCCAAACCCGGCCTCGCCCCCGACGACGAGACCGCCCTGCGCGCCCTGCTGGCCAAGCGCGGTCGCGACGACTCCCTGGGCTACTTCGCCCTGCGCCGGGACAAGTCCGTCGTGTTCTCCCCCACGGGCAAGTCGGCGGTCCCCTTCCGGGTCCTCGCGGGCGTGGCCCTCGCCTCCGGCGACCCGCTGGGCGACATCGAGGCCTGGCCCGGCGCCATCGAGCGCTTCCTCGCCGAGTGCCGCGCGCACGCCTGGACCCCCGCCGCCATCGGCTGCTCCGAACGCGGGGCCACGGTCTGGACCCGCTACGACCTCGACGCCATCGAACTCGGCGACGAGGCCATCGTCGACGTCCCCACCTTCAGCCTCGACGGCCGAGCCATGCGCGGCGTCCGCCAGGCGGTCGCCAAGCTCAAGCGCGCGGGCTACGAGGTCACCGTCCGCCGCTGCGCCGACATCCCCGAGGGCGAGCGCGAGGCCCTGGCCACCCTGGCGGAGAAGTGGCGCGGCACCGAGACCGAACGCGGCTTCTCCATGGCCCTCTCCCGCGTCTGCGACCCGCAAGACCCCGACTGCGTCCTGGTCACCGCCACCCGGGAGGGCGAGGTCGCAGGCCTCCTCCAATTCGTCCCCTGGGGCCCCGACGGCCTCTCCCTCGACCTCATGCGCCGAGACCGATCAGTGGGCGACAACGGCCTCAACGAACTGATGATCACCGACCTGCTCACCTCCTGCCGAGCCCTGGGCATCGACCGCGTCTCCCTCAACTTCGCCGTCTTCCGAGCCGCCCTCGAACGCGGCGGCCGCATCGGAGCGGGTCCGGTCGCCCGCCTCTGGGCCCGCGCCCTCAAACTCGGCTCCCGCTGGTGGCAGATCGAAACCCTCTACCGCTTCAACGCCAAGTTCTCCCCAGACTGGGCCCCCCGCTTCCTCGTCTTCCCCGCCGTCCGCGACCTCCCCCGCGTCGCACTGGCCGCCATGGAGGCCGAGGGCTTCGGAGGCCGCCCACCTGCGCTTTTGCGCGCCCTCAACCGTTAAGAGGGGGGCGTTTTGCCACCCGCCGGAGGACCTGTGTAGTCTCTTCTCTCGAGCGGCCTGGGGCCCCGGGAGGCTTCGCCTAGTCTGGTCTATGGCGCCGCACTGCTAATGCGGTTGGGGTTAACTGCCCCTCCCGGGTTCAAATCCCGGAGCCTCCGCTGTACACCTGGTCCGCTGGGTGACAACTGAACACGCACCCGTAGCTCAACGGATAGAGCATCTGACTACGGATCAGAAGGTTAGGGGTTCGAATCCCTTCGGGTGCACCACACGAAACCGCAGCGAGACCTCGTCTCGCTGCGGTTTCGTCTCTGTCCGGGCATTGTCACCTCCGCTTGCTCTCGCAGTCGGACCTCTCTGGGTGCCCGAGCGTTTCCTGGATGACCTTCAGGTCGGCCTTGTGTGCCTGTGGCGCCACCGTGGCTCACCTGGAGACGCCAAAAGGGCCAGGCCCGGGATGGGCCTGACCCTTTTCGCTGTTCGGAGTGCGTTCAGACCGTGCGCGTCGCCTTCGCGTAGTGCGCCGTGGCGATGCCGAGGAGGACACCCCAGACCACGAAGTACGGGTCCCAGAGGAACAGGTGCCAGTAGAAGGCGTACCAGTCGGTCGAGGCCGGGGCGTCGATCACGCCGACGACCACCAGCAGCTCGGTGACGACGATGGCGCCGCCGTAGCCGATCAGCAGCACGGTGCCGCCCCAACCGCCGAGCAGCATCAGCCACCGCGGGAAGACGCGGCCCCAGCGCTGGATGAGGGCGAGGGCGAACACCATGCCCGCGACCTTCATCACCACCGCGGCCCAGGCCAGGGCCGAGGCCGCCGCGTCGCCGCTGTGCACCAGGTCGGCGATGGCGCCGCCGACGGTGTCGATGCCGAGCGTGCCGCCCAGTGCCCAGTACAGGCTGACGAGTGCGAAGACCGCCGCCCACCAGAACGACGCCCAAGCGGCCCAGGTCTTCTGGTGACCCACCCCGGTCCGCTCCCGGGCCCCCGCCGTGTTCACCATCGTGGTCATCCCTTCTCCGTTCGGGCCAGTCCCGCACGCGTGTCGACGCCCCTGAGGATGTCACGGCGGATCACCCCGCTGCCCGCGCGGACCAGCAGCCAGTAGCGGCGGAAGGCGCGGCGGGCGGTGTCGTCGGTGGCGGTGACCCTGGTCTCGGTCTTGAGCAGCGTGCCGCCGGACTGGCCGCACAGCGTGAAGTTCATCGCGACCTTGGTCCAGCCCGGTTCGGCGAACCGGCGGAACGCGCACAGGTCGCCCCGGGTGATGTCCGGGCGGGTCGGCTTCATCGAGGCGTAGCGGGCGATGTCGCCCATGAGCAGCTCGCGCGGTGGGTCGGCGTGCATGGTGCGCGGCGCCATGCCCTGCAGCACCCGCACCCGGTCCAGCTCCGGCATGGGCTTGAGCCAGGCCCGCGGTCCCCCGCGCAACCTGGTCAGGAACGCCGTCAGCGGCAGGTCGGCCGCCCGTAACTCGTCCAACGCCGCCCACACCGCCCCCGGTGAGGCGTTGATCCAGCGCTCGTGACGCTCACGCTGGTCCCAGTGCGGCAGCACGCGGTCGATCGCCCAGTACACGGCGGTCCTCCTCCATCGAGTCGTAGTGGCGCTGGACGCGGCCCAGGGCCTCCAGCAGTCCGGTGCTGGACAGGCGCGGGGCCCTGGCGACCCCGGCGCGGTCGATCGGCATCCCCCCGACCGAGGACCAGCGCAGCCTGCCGTCGGTGTCGAGGTGGCTGCGGGCCCGGCCCGCGTTGTCCGCGTGCAGGCAGAACGGGACGTCCAGGACCCCGGCCGCGAACGCGCGGACGAGGGCGTGGCCGACGTCGTCGTCGAGGTCGAGGACGGCCTCGACCAGGGCGGTGGCCTCGGCCAGCAGACCGGTGTCGGCGGGCGGGCCGGGGTCGGGGGTGGTCGTCGCGGCGACGGCGGCGGCCAGTTCCAGGGCCGCGACGTTCTCGGCGATGGTCGGGATGCGGTGCGCCTCGGCCTCGGTCTTGACGATCAGCCGGGACGCCCCGCCGCGCACGGCCAGCACGGCGGCGTCGGCCATCAGCGCGCGGGCGCCGTGGCCGGTGCGCGGGTAGACGCCCATGTAGGCGTAGAGCACGACGTGCCAGGTCACGTCGGGCAGGAAGCGGGCGGCGAGCGCGCGCAGGGCGTGCAGTGCCTCCAGGTCCTGGTCGGGGCTGGTCTGCTGGGTCAGGCTCAGCGACACGTCGCGGACCCCGTGCGCGCGGAAGAACACCGCCTCCAGCACCGACAGCGCGACCAGCAGCCCGGGTGGGCACAGCTGGCCGAGCATGCAGCCGCCGAAGGTTTCCAGGTGCGCGTCGGTCCCCGCCTCCGACAGCGCCCGCACGCAGGCGGCCCAGCTCGGCACCGACCGGCTCAGCGGGACCCGGCTGTAGGGCAGGCAGTAGGAGACCGGGCCGCCCTCGGTGGCGGCGAGGCCGAGCCCGGCCATCGCGGCGAACACCGGTTCCGGCAGGGCGGACCCGTGCCGGACCTGGACCGGGAACGCGGCGGCGGCGAGCACGTCCGCCGTCGCGCGGGGGTCGGCGGTGGCGATCGGGTACCCGTTGAGCGGGGTGCCCGACGCACCGGCCCGGCGGGCGGCGGCGAGGTCGCCGACGCGGGTGTAGCTGTCGACGGTGATGGTGCCGACCGTGGTGGCCCTGGCGTCGCGGGTGGCCAGCAGGCCCGCGCGCATCGCGGCCGGGTCGGCGAAGCCCATCCTGGGCTGCACGACGAGCGAGCCCGCCGCGCGCACCGCCGCGCCGAACCCGGGGATCACCGGGCACCCACCGGGGCGGGCTCCAGCGCGGCGCGCAGGGTGCCGATGAGGTGCTCCGGTCCGGCGTCGTCCTGGAACACCGCGGTGAACCCGGCGCGCAGCAGGTGTTCGGCGGTGGCCGGGTCCGGCCCGGACACCCCGAGCTTGCCGCCGATGACGACCGGCAGGTCCGCGGCGAACGGGTGGGACCGCAGCGCGGTGACCAGCCGGGCGCCGTCGACGCGGCCGTGGCCGTTGACGGTGGAGATGACCACCGCGTCCGGCCGCCGCTGCCCCACCTCGGCGATCAGCAGCCCGTCGGGGACGCAGGCGCCGAGGTTCACCACCTGGTGCCCGGCCTCCTCCAGCAGCAACTGGAGGAAGACCAGGTTCCAGGTGTGCGAGTCCGAGGACACGCTGGACAGCAGCACCAGCGGCACCCGGCGGGCCACGCCGCCCATCAGCCGCAGCCGCCCGCGGTGTCGCGGTCGAGGGCGCCGACCGCGGCGAGGACGGGCTCGGGCAGACCGGCCAGCGGTTCGGCGGCGGGGGCGGTGACCGCGCGGCGGGCACGCAGCTCGGGCAGCGCGGGTTCGAGCAGTTCCAGGAACGCGTCGAGGCGGTCGAGGCCCCAGAACCGGTGCGTGCCCCACTTGAAGTACGGCACGCCGAACACGTCGTCGTTGTACATCGCCATGAGCGCGTCGACGCCCCTGGCGCGCACGGCCGGGTCGTCCGCGGCACCGAGCAGCGGCTCGACGGGCAGACCGGCGTCGGCGAGCACGCCGCGCAGCACCGCCGGGTCGCAGATGTCCTCGCCGCGCTCCCAGCGGGCGGCCATCACCGCCCGGTAGTAGTCGTCCTGCACACCGAGGTCCCCGGCGACGATCCAGGCCAGGTGCGGCAGCTCCCACACCGGGGCCACGTCGATCGGCCACTTCATCCGGTACCCGAACCCGGCGGCCAACCGCTTGGTGTCGTTGAGGATGTAGAGGTGCTTGGCCTTGCTCATCGCGACGTAGTGGAACTCGCCGCCGCGTTCGGCCAGCAGCGCTCCCGACCGCTCGTCCGGCTCGTAGAACGGGATGAAGTCGATCAGCTCGCGGGCGTCGGGGACGCGTTCGAGCAGGCGGCGCACGGCCATCCAGCTGAACGGGCTGCGCAGCGAGAAGTACAGCTTCGGCGCGGCCTTGGGCAGCTTCGCCATCACGCCTCCCCGAACAGCTTCGCGCGGGTCTGCTCGTCGATGGAGGCCACCGTCCCGGCCAGCTCGCCGCGGCTGTAGGCGTAGCCGTGCATGATCGTGCCGGTCGCGGTGCGCACCAGCTCGTCGCCGCGCTGGACGTAGTGGTCCACAGTGGCCGTGTACGAGATGTCCTTGATCATGTCCTGGATGCGGAAGACCGTGTGCACGACCTCCTCCATGTACGCGTCGGCGACCATGCGCACCTTGGCGCGCGACACGACCGGGATCCACGCGCGTTCGCGCAGGATCGTGCCGATCTGCAGGCCGCGGGCGCGCAGGAAGCGGTCGGTGGCCTCCTCCACCGCCCGGACGTAGCCGGAGTGCTGGAGGCGGTCGGAGAAGTGGCAGTAGAAGTACGGGATCTGCCACGACCACAGGAAGGCGTTGGAGCCCTCCGGGGTGAGCACGTCCTCGACGGTCTGGCCGGGGGCGATGGTCAGCGGCTCCTCGCCCGCGTCGGCGAGGCCGGACACGCCGTCGACGACGTAGGGCGCGACGGCGGCCGGGGCGGGCTCGTAGGCGGGGGCGTGCTCCTCGCGGACGAGGGCGACGCGCAGCTTGCCCTTGAGCGCCAGGTGCCGCTCGTCGCCGCGCAGCAGGATGAGCTGGGCGGTCAGCGCGAGGCCGTAGCCGGGCTTCTGCCGGGGCGCGAGGTCGACGACGACCTCGACCTCGTCGTCGACCTCCAGCAGGTGCGGGAGCTGCGCGGAGAACTCGACGATCTCCAAGCCGAGGCCGTGGGACTGGTAGAGGGAACGGGCGCCGAGGCCGCGCTCGCGGAAGTACTGGAGCACCCCCTCCTCGACCAGGTACATGAAGTGCTTGAACCCGATCCAGGTGCGGATGTTGGCGCCCTCGTAGCGGGGGCGGTCCACGCGGACGGCGGCGGGGCCCTCCAGCAGGGAGTCGGCCGGGGTGGTCGGGTCGGGCAGCAGCGCGGTCATCGGGTGGGTCCTCCGACTGGGTGGGGGCACGGCTGGGTGTCCGGGATCGGGACGCCCAGGAAGGGGGCGATCTCGGCGGCCACCTCGGCGGCCTGATCGATGTGGCAGAAGTGGCCGTAGTGCGCGCGCAGCACGACCGTGGCGGCCGGGAAGTCGCGGGCCAGGCCCTGGGCGCGGTACCCGGCCAGTGCCGGGTCGGCGGGCCCGCCCAGCACGAGGGTGGGGACCTCGACCCCGGCCAGGTCGAGCCGCCCGGAGGCGGCGAAGGTGCGGTAGAACACGGGGAACGCGCGCGGGACGAGGTGGGCGCTGAGCCCGTCGGCCATGACCCGCAGCAGGTCCGGTCCGACCCGCTCGCCGCGGCCGCCGAGGCGCACCCGCAGGCCGTCGCGGACGGTCACGTCGAGCGCGGCGACCGACTCGGCCCGCAGGGTGTCGTCGTCGGCGTGCTCGGACGGCCGGTAGGAGGGGGCGATGAGGACGGCGCGGCCGGGGCGCAGCCCGTCGGCCAGCGCCTCCAGCGCCGCGTTGGCGCCGAAGGAGTGCGCCAGCAGCACGTCGACCGGTTCGCCGAGCGCGGCGGCGGTCTCCGCGAGCCACTGGCCGGGGCTGCCGTCCTCGCGCCAGGTGTAGTCGTTGCCCGAGCGCCACGGCGGGTCGACGGCCACGACCCGGAACCGGTCGGCGAGCAGCCGGGCCAGCGGGGTCCAGCCGCGCCAGCCGTCCTCGATGCCGTGGACGGCGAGCACCAGCGGCCCGCGGTCGCCGAGCCGCCGCGCGGGGCGGTCCCCGGCGGGGTGCGGCGACCACGGGTCGGTGCGGTTCATCCGACCCCGACCCCCGCCAGCTCGCGGGCGGACACCGGGCTCAGCGTGACGGAGGCGAACCCGTCCGCGGCGGCCCCGCACGCGGCGACGACGTCGGTGCCGGTCCCGGCCGCGACCACCGAGCCGACGGCGACCTGCAGGACGCCCTCGGCGCCGTAGGTCTCGCCGACGGCGGACAGGTCGAGCCCGCGGACGCGGTGGCGGCCGCGGCGGACGCCGCCGAGGAGCACGGCTTCCCCACCGGTGTGGGGCGTCAGGACCACGCAGGCCGCCGCGGCGCGCAGCCCCGGCACCAGGCCGGTGGCGATGTCGTCGTCGGGTTCGACGCCGACGACCACGGCGCGGTGGGTGCGCCCGGAGCGGACCAGCAGCGCGCCGAGGCGCACCGCGTCGAGCCCGGCGGTCGCCCCGCTGCACACCATCAGGTTCGGGCCGGTGAAGCCGTAGCGGATGGCGATGGTGGAGGCGATGACGTTGCTGGAGGCGTTGGGGGCCTCCAGCGGCGACACCCCGCCCCCGGCGCGGGCCGAGTCGACCATCGCGCAGACCGTCGCGGCGTTGCCCAGGTTGGAGGCGACGACGACGGCGGTGCCCGCGGCGCCGGGCAGCGGGCTGGTCTGCTTGCCGTGCAGCCCGAACGCCTCGTGCACCGCGCACAGCGCGAGCCGGGTGGCGGGCTCCTTGGCCAGCAGCCCCTTGCGGCCCAGAACGGTGTGGGCGTCGTGGGCGCCGACGGCGGGCTCGGCCGGGGAGCCGGGGAGCTGTTGGGCGGTGAGGCCGGGCACGTGGGCGCTCCGGCCGGTGATCGCGACTCGCATCAGACCTCCACCAGGGTGACGGCGTTGACGCCGCCGAAGCCGAAAGCGTTGACCTGCGCCACCGAACCGGTGGTGGCGCAGGGTTCGCCGATGACCAGGCGCAGCCCCTCGGCCTCGGGGATCGGGGTGCGCAGGCCCACCACGGGCGGGACGGTGCCGGTGCGCAGCGCCCGGACCGCGACCAGCAGGCTCATCAGGGCGGCGCCGCCGGAGGTGTGCCCGGTGGCGCCCTTGATCCCGGTGACCAGCAGGCCATCGGGGGCCGCCGAGCCGAAGACCTCGGTGAGGGCGGCGGACTCGGTCGGGTCGTTGAGCGCGGTGCCGGTGGCGTGCGCGACGACCAGGTCGATGTCGCCGGGCAGCCTGCCCGCGCGGGAGTGCGCGTCGCGGACCGCGGCGACCACCCCGTCGGGGTGCGGGGCGGTCTCGTGGAAGGCGTCGCAGGCCATGCCGACGCTGAGCACGCGGGCCAGCGGGTCCGCGGACTCCCGCTGGATGACCACGGCGACCGCGCCCTCGCCGAGCAGCACACCGCGCCGGTCGACCTCGAACGGCTGGACCCGCTCGGACGGCTCGACCGCGACCCGGCCGATGACCGCGAGCATGGACTCGGTCATCCCGTCGCAGCCCGCGACGACGACGGCGTCCGCCTCGTCGAGGGCCAGCATGTCCATGCCGAGGCCGAGCGCGAAACCGCTGGCGGAGCAGGCGTTGGACAGGGTCAGCACCTCGGTCGCGCCGGGCAGCACCGAGCGCACGGCGGCGCCGAAGTGCAGGTCCGCCGCGGCGAAGGGCACGCCGTCGGCGTGCGAGCGCTCCAGGCCGCGCAGCTCGCGCAGCCCGGTGCCGACGAGCACGGCCACGCGCCGGCGGTCGGTGTCGAGACCGGCCTGGGCGACCGCGTCGGCGATCACCGCGGCCAGCCAGGAGCCGACGTCGCCGTCGACCGAGTCCGGCACGTGGTAGCCGTGCGCGACCCCGACGGCGGCCGGGTCGACGTGGCGCAGCGGGCCGAGCCCGGCGCGCCCGTCGAGCAGGGCGGAGAAGGTCTGGTCGGCGTCGCCGAGGGAGCACAGCATGGCCCCACCGGTGATCACCACCGGGTCAGCAGGCGTCGCGGTCACGGCCACGCCACCCCCTCAGCACCGCGGCGCCGACGACCCCGTCCGGGGTGCGCGAGGTGACCACGCTGACCCGGCCGTCCAGCGCCGCGTCACCGCGGTGGCGGGCGAGCACGGCGGCGAACTGCAGCGCGTTGGAGGCGCTGGCCGCCTCGCCTGCCAGGGCCTTGACCCGGATGCGCTCTGGGCCGGTGCCCAGCACGGTGGTGATGGCGGCGTCCTCGTACCCGTCGCGGACGGGCATCCCGTTCTCGGCGGACGCGACGGCCCAGACGTCCTCGGGCCGCACCCCCGCCCGCTCGACCGCCCGGGTGATCACCCTGGCCAGCGTCGGGGAGAAGTCGCTGCCGGGGGTGGTCTCGTCCTCGGGCAGGTGGGTGCCGACCTCGATCGCCAGCACCTCCGCGTCGGGCTGCCTGCCCTCGGCGCGCACGCGCTCGGCGTCCTCGACGACGAACACCGCGGCGCCCTCCCCGGCGGCCAGCGTGCCGCCGTGCTCGCGCATGGCGAACTCGGTGGCCCACGCCGACTGCGGGCAGTACTCCTCGGTGGCGCCGACGAGCAGCACGTCCACCCGGCCCAGCGCGATCTGGCCGCGGGCGTAGCGCAGCGCCGAGAGCGCGGCGACCTGCCCACCGGCGACGGTCGCGTTGACCCCGCGCATCTTGTACCGGATCGCCGCCTGGCCCGCGGAGGCGTTCATCACCGCGTTGGGGAAGATCAGCGGGTTGACCAGGTACGGCTTGTCCTCGACGTAGGTGGCCCTGCTGTAGTCGCTGGTCGACTTGACGCTGCCCGCGGTCGTGCCAAGGGCGATGCCGACCCGCTGGGTGTTGGTCTCGTCCACGACGAGCCCGGCGTCGGCGATGGCCTGCCCGCAGGCGACCAGGGCGAGCGCGGTGGAGCGGTCGAGGAACGAGGTCCCCTTGCGCCCCAGGTGGTCCTTGGCGGAGAAGTCGGTCACCGCGAACCCGTCGGGGCGCGGTAACTCCTCCTCGAACATCTCGCTGACATCGGCTGGTCCGGGCCCGCCTGCGGCCAGGCCCGAGGTGAACGCGGCGGCGCCGGTGCCCAGCGGGCTGACGACGCCCCAGCCGGTGATGGCCAGCACGGCGGTGCCGCTGACGTTCCCGCTGCCGCCGTGCCCCGCGGGGGCGGTGGCTGGTGCGCTCATGAGTACCGTCCGAAGATCGTGATGGCGTTGTTGCCGCCGAAGGCGAACCCGTTGACCTGCGCGACCCGCACCGGCTGGTACCTGGCCTCGTTCGGCACCGGGTCGATCGCGGGCAGCGCCGGGTCGAGGGTCTCGAAGTTGGTCGTGGGCGGCAGGAACGACTCGTGGATGCCGAGCACGGACGCGATCGCGCTGAAGCCGCTGGCCGCGCCCATGGTGTGGCCCAGCATCGACTTCACCGAGCTGATCGGCGGCGGTGCGCCGTCGAACGCCTCGTGCACCGCGGTCGCCTCGGCCAGGTCGTTGGCCGGGGTGCCGGTGCCGTGCGCGCAGATGTAGTCCACCTCGGCGGCGTCGATGCCCGCGTTGCGGTGCGCCTGCTTGATGCAGGCCACGATGCTGTCCTTGTTCGGCGCGGTCATGTGGTGGGCGTCGCAGTTGAGCCCGTAGCCCAGCACCTCGGCGTAGATCCGGGCACCGCGGGCCAGCGCGGAGTCCAGCGATTCCAGGAACAGCGCCGCCCCGCCCTCGCCGACGAGGATGCCGGTGCGGTCGCGGTCGAACGGGCGGCAGTACCGCTCGGCGACCGCGCCCAGCCGGTAGAACCCGGCGTGCGACCAGCGCTCGACGGAGTCGGCGCCGCCCGCGACGACGTAGTCCGCCTCGCCGGTGTGGATCTGGTCGTAGGCGTGCCCGACGGCGTAGTTCGACGCCGAGCACGCGGTGGACAGGGTCAGGGCCTCGCCGCTGAGCCCCAGCTCCCGGTTGACGGCGACCGCCAACCGGGAGCCGGGCACGTGCGCGACCCTGGCGCGGTCGACCCCGCCGAACCCCGTGGTCAGCGAGTCCTCGGTCAGCTGCTCGAGGACCTGGGACTCACCGCCCGTGGTGCCCATGCAGGAGCCCGCCGCGGCGCGGGACAGCTCCGTCGGGTCGATCCCGGCGTCGCGGACCGCCAGCCGGGCGGCCGCCGCGGCGAACAGGCTGGTGCGGCCCCAGTCCTGCGGGGAGATCCGCTCCAGCAGCGCCTTGGGGTCGAAGTCGGAGACCTCGCCCGCCATGGTGTGCGGGAACCCGGTGGTGTCGAACGCGGTGATCGGGGAGATCCCGCTGCGACCGGTGCGCAGGCCCTCGCCGAACGCGCCCACCCCGGTCCCGATGCTCGACACCGGTCCGAGGCCGGTGATGACGACTCGACGGGACACGTCAGGCCTGCCAGCCCGCGTACTTGGCCACCACGGTGTAGACCGCGGTCAGGTTGACCATGTTCGGCAGCTCGGACTGCGGGATGTCGACCTTGAACTTCTTCTCGATGCGGGCCAGGATCTCGATCGCGCGCAGCGAGTCGGCGTCGTGGTCCTCGGCGAAGTCGCTGGTGTCGGTGATCTCGTCGTCCTCGATTTCGAGCACCTCGACGGCGATCTCGCGCAGGTCGTCCATGTACTCGGTGTTCACGGCGGTGGTCATGCCGGGGGTTCCTCTCGGGTGACGGGGTGGGTCAGGCGGGGGAGAGTTCTGCTGCCCCGCGCAGTGCGACGTGCATCGAGCCGACGGAGGCCACCAGGCGGTCGCCGACCCAGGTCTCGCCGCGCAACAGGGCGTTGTCGCCCTTGTCCGACTCCAGCTCGACGACGTGGCGGAGCACGTCGCCGGGCAGCGCGGGGCCGGGGAACTCGATGTCGCGGGCGGCGCCGAAGATCAGCGTGCCCGCGGTGGGGCGGCCCGCCAGCTCGGCGCTGCGCAGCCAGAGCACCGCGGCGGTCTGCCCCAGCGACTCCAGCAGCAGCGACGCCGGGTAGGCGTGGTCGCCGTCGGCGCCGAGGTCCGCGTAGCACGGCTCGGCACCGCTGATGGCCTTGACCGCGACGATGCGGCGGTCCGGTTCCAGTTCCAGGACTCGGTCGACCTGGAGGATCGGGTGGCGGTGCGGGAGCAGCGCCTTGAGGTGGGAGTGCTCGATGACCGCCGGGCCGGGGGGCACCGGGGTGACGACCACGGGGCCTGCGGGCGCCGCGCGGTCGATGACGGCGGTGTCAGGCACCGGGGACCTCCCGGGGGCTGCGCACGCGCAGTTCCATGCGGACCTTGGCGGCGGTCTGGCCGTCGCCGCGCACGCAGGTGGCCCGGACGGACACGGTGCCACCGCCTGCTCCCGCACCGTCCTGTTCGGACAGGACGCAGGTGGCGGTGAGCGTGTCACCGGCCAGCAGCGGGGCGCGGAAGCTGACGGAGCGGATGCCCGCCAGGGTCGCGGTGCTGCCCGCGGGCCTGGTGCGCAGCGCCTCGGCGCGGGCGGCCTGGAAGACCGTCTCCACGCTGAACACGCCGGGGTAGATGGTCAGGTGCGGGTAGTGCCCGCCCAGGTACGGGTCGGTCGCGACGATGTCCTTGGCGGCGGTGACGGTGCCGGGGGCGGAGCGCCCGACCCGGTCGACCGCGGTCAGCGGCGCGGCGAATGCCCTGGTCATCAGATCACGATCCCGCCGTCGACCTGCACGACCTGGCCGGTGATGTAGGCGGCGCGGTCGGAGGCGAGGAAGGCGACGAGGTCGGCGACGTCGTCCGCGGTGCCGAAGCGGCGCAGCGGGATGCCCGCCATGGCGGTCTTCTTGACCTTGTCGGAGAGCTCGTCGGTCATGTCGGTCTCGATGTAGCCGGGGGCCACGACGTTGACCCGCACCCCCGCGCCCGCCAGCTCCTTGGACAGCGCGCGGCTCATGCCGTTGATCCCGGCCTTGGCCGCGGAGTAGTTGGCCTGGCCGCGGTTGCCGTAGATCCCGGCGACCGAGGAGATGTTGACGACCGTGCCGGAGCGGCGCTTCAGGAAGCCGAAGGACACCGTGCGGCAGAAGTTGAAGACCCCGGTCAGGTTGGTGTCGATGACCGACGCCCAGTCGGCGGGGTCCATCATCACCATGGCGCTGTCGCGGGTGATGCCCGCGGAGTTGACCAGCACGTCCATCGGGCCCAGGTCGGCCTCGGCGGACTTGACGAACAGCTCCACCGCCTCGTTGTCGGCGACGTCGCACGGGCCGTGGAAGACCCGGGCGCCGCGCTCGGCGACCTCGGCGGCGGTCTTGTCCGCCGCGTCGGACGCTGCGCGGTAGCAGAACGCGATGTCGTGGCCCTCGTCGGCCAGCCGCAGCGCCACGGCGCGACCGATGCCCCGGGAGCCGCCGGTGACCAGCGCTCGGCGTCGTTCAGTCATGTCGGTTACCTCGTGTCCGTTGCGGTCGGGCGGCGACGCGGCCGCGGCCGGTCTTTCCCTTGCGGCGCCTGGGTTTCCCGTCCGGCGCACCACTGAAGTTAGTGCGCCGGGCGGGGGGTCCCAAGGCTTCTTCCGGTTCCTGCAGCCGGGGTGCTCAGGCGGACGCCGCGACCAGGCCGGCCGGGCGCATGTCGGTCCACGAGCGCTCCACGTAGGCCAGGGCGTCGTCCCTGGTGGAGGCGGTGAGCGCGGTGGTCCAGCCCGCGGGGACCTCGGCGAACGCGGGCCACAGCGAGTGCTGGTTCTCGGCGTTGACCAGGACCAGGAACTGACCGTCGGCGTTGTCGAACGGGTTGGTGCTCATCGGGTTCTCCTCGGGGTTGTCGTGCGATGGGGTCGGGTGGGTCAGGGGGTGAGCAGGGTGCGCAGCACGGCGCCGATGGCGGCGAGCGGCGCGGGCTGGGTGAGGTCGTTGTGCCGGGCCGCGACGTCGACGCGGGTCAGCGCGCCGCGCAGGTGCGGGGCCCAGCGGTCCTCGACGGGTCCGCCGCCACCCGCCGTGTCCTCGTCCTCGGTGGCGACGAAGAGGGTCACGTCCGCGTCGACCTGGGCCGGGGTGAACTCCCTGGCCAGGGCGGTGTTGTTGGTGAAGACGCGGTGCAGGGCGGTGAGCTGCCGCTCGTCGAGGTCACCCAGGACGCCGCCCTGCTCGCGCAGCAGCGCCACCACGGCGGTCTCGTCGAGCGGGTCGGCCAGGCCGGAGCGGTCGTACCCGGCCAGGTCGAGCATGGCCTCGTACAGCTCGCGCCGGTCGACCACGCGGTCGGTGGCGCGCTCGGCGTCGGTCTTGGGGAACGAGTCGAGCAGCGCCAGCAGTTCGACCCGCTCGCCGTCGGCCTCCAGCATGGCGGCGACCTCGTGGGCCACCACGCCGCCGTAGGACCAGCCCAGGAGCCGGTAGGGGCCGTGCGGGGCGACCGAGCGGATGTCGGCGAGGTACCCCGCCGCGGTCTCGGCCACGCTCGTCGGCAGCGCGACGTCCTCGGCGAGCCCGGCCGACTGCAGCGCGTAGATCGGCACCTCGGGGTCGAGGTGGCGCAGCAGACCGGCGTAGGACCAGCCGAACCCGCTCGCGGGCGGCAGGCAGAACAGCGGCGCCGCGCCCCCCGTGCCGCGCAGCGGCAGCAGGGTGTCGAACGCGCCCGCCGGGTCGTCGCCCTGGTCGAGCCGGGCGGCCAGGCCCGCGACCGTGGGCGCCTCGAACAGGCTGCGCACCCCCAGCTCCACCCCGAAGACCTGCCGCACGCGGCTGATCAGGCGGGTGGCCAGCAGCGAGTGCCCGCCGAGGGCGAAGAACCCGTCGTCGATGGACACCGACGGCACGGCCAGCACCTCGGCGAACAGCTCGGCCATCAGCCGCTCCCGCTGGTGGCGGGGCGCCCGGCCGGTGCCCGCGGCGAGGTCGGGGGCGGGCAGCGCCGACCGGTCGACCTTGCCGTTGGGGGTCAGCGGCAGCTCGTCGAGGACGACGACCGCGGCGGGCACCATGTACTCCGGCAGCTCACCGGCCACGTGGGCGCGCAGCGCGGCGGGGTCTGCCGCGGCGTCCGCGGCGGGCACGGCGTAGGCGACCAACCGCTGGTCCCCGGGCCGGTCCTCGCGGACGATCACGGTCGCCCTGGCCACGGCGGGGTGGCCTGCCAGCACGGCCTCCACCTCGCCGAGCTCGATCCGGAAGCCGCGCAGCTTGACCTGGTCGTCGACCCGGCGCAGGAAGCTCAGCGTGCCGTCGCGGTTCCAGCGCACGACGTCGCCGGTGCGGTACATCCGCTCCCCCGGGACGCCGAACGCGTCGGCGACGAACCGGGAGCTGGTCAGCCCCGCGCGGTTGAGGTAGCCGCGGGCCAGGCCGTTGCCCGCGACGTACAGCTCGCCGGGCGCGCCGGGCGGGACCAGGCGCAGCCGGTCGTCCAGGACGTAGAAGCGGGTGTTGTCCAGCGGCCCGCCGATGGGCAGCGGGCCGGGGCCGATCTCGGTGCCCGGCTCCACCCGGAACTGGCTGCAGTTGACCGTGGTCTCGGTCGGGCCGTACATGTTGAGCACGGCCGCGCCCGGGTTCACCGCCCGCCACCGGTCGACCAGCTCGCCGAGCAGCAGCTCCCCGCCGAGCAGCAGCTCGGTGGTCGGCGAGTACTCCCCGGGCAGCGCCGCCAGCAGCGGCAGGTGGCTCGGGGTCGCCTTGACGAACGTGGCGGGCCGCTCGCGCAGCCTGGCCACGGTCGCCGCGTCGGCCTCCTCGAACGAGGTGACCTGCACGGTGCCGCCGGTGACCAGCGGGACGTAGGTGGCGGTGACGGTCAGGTCGAACGAGATCGGCGAGTGCAGCAGGGCCAGGCCGCGCACGCCGTCGTAGGCGGCCCCGGCGAACCCGAGGTAGTCGGCCAGCGAGTAGTGCTCGACGACGACGCCCTTGGGCCGCCCGGTGGAACCCGACGTGTAGATGACGTACGCCGGGGTGCGCAGCGCGGGCGGCGCCGGGCGGTCCGGGTCGGTGCCCGTGTTGAGGTCCTCGACCAGCAGGCGCCGGGTGTCCGGGGTGGCGGGCAGCCGCGCGGCGGTGGCGGCGTCGGTGATCAGCAGCTCGGGTCGGGTGTCGGCGAGCATGAACTCGATCCGCTCGGCGGGGTAGTCCGGGTCGACCGGCACGTACGCGCCGCCCGCCTTGAGCACCGCGAGCAGGGTGGTGACCAGCTCGGCGGAGCGCGGCAGGGCCACCGCGACGAACCGCTCCGGGCCGACGCCGCGGTCGAGCAGGTACCGGGCCAGGGCGTTGGCCCGGGCGTCCAGCTCGGCGTAGGTCAGCTCCCGGTCGCCGTCGATGACCGCGACGGCGTCGGGGGTGCGGTCCACCTGCGCCTCGAACAGCGCGGGGGCGGGCAGCACCGGGTCGGTGGTGGCGGTGTCGTTCCAGTCCACGACGACCCGCTGCCGCTCCGCGCCGTCGAACAGGTCGACCGCGCCGAGCCGGGTGCCGGGGTCGTCGGCGACGGCGGCCAGGAAGCGGACCAACCGGTCGCCGATGGCCTGGGCGGACTCGGTGTCGAACAGGTCGCGGCGGAAGTCGACCCGGCCCGCGACCCCGGCGGCGGTGCCGTCGTCGTCGCGGTGCTCGGCCAGGTGCACGGTCAGGTCGAACTTGGCACCGCCGGTGCTCACCGGCAGGCCGGTGAGCCGCAGGCCGGGCAGCTCGGCGTCGACCCCGGTGTGGCCCTGGAAGGACAGCACCACCTGGAACAGCGGGTGCCTGGTCATCGACCGCGGCGGGTTGAGCGCCTCGACCAGCCGCTCGAACGGCAGGTCCTGGTGGGCGAAGGCGGCCAGGTCGGTCTCGCGCACCCGGTCCAGCAGCTCGGCGAAGGTGGGGTCGCCGGAGGTGTCGGTGCGCAGCACCAGGGTGTTGACGAAGAACCCGACCAGACCGTCGAGCGCCTCGTCGACCCGGCCTGCGATCGGCGAGCCGAGCGGGATGTCGGTGCCCGCGCCGAGCCTGGTGAGCAGGGCGGACAACGCCGCCTGCACGACCATGAACAGGCTGACCGAGTGCGCGCGGGCCAGCCGGTCGAGCCGGGCGTGCAGCTCGGCGGGCAGGGCCAGGTCGACCGAGCCCGCGGCGAAGTCCGAGGTGGCCGGGCGCGGCCGGTCGGTGGGCAGCTCGATGCCCTCGGGCAGGTTCGCCAGGGCGGTGCGCCAGTGGGCGAGCTGCGCCGACAACGGGCTGTCGGGGTCGTCGTCGGTGCCCAGGACGTCGCGCTGCCAGAGCGAGTAGTCCGCGTACTGCACCGGCAGCGGCGTCCACGTCGGTGCCGTGCCCGCGCGGCGGGCGGTGTAGGCGGCGGTGAGGTCGCGGGCCAGCGGGCCCGCCGAGCCGCCGTCGCTGGCGATGTGGTGCACGACCAGCACCAGCACGTGCTCGTCGGGGCCCACCTCGAACAGCTCGGCGCGCAGCGGCAGGTCGACCGCGAGGTCGAAGCCGCGGCGGGACAGCTCCAGCACGGCGGCGTCAACGGCGTCTGCGGTCAGCCCGGTGGTGACGGGCAGCGCGGGCGCGGCCCCGTCGGCGGGGGTGACGGCCTGGTGCGGTTCGCCGTCGACGTCCGGGAAGCGGGTGCGCAGGGTCTCGTGCCTGCCGACGACGTCGGCCAGCGCGGCGCGCAGCGCGGGCACGTCGAGCGCGCCCTCCAGCCGCAGCGCCAGCGGGACGTTGTAGGCGCCCGACCCCGGCTCCAGCCGGTTGAGGAACCACAGCCTGCGCTGGGTGAACGACAGCGGGACCCGCTCGGGCCGGGGCCGGGGCACCAGCGCGGCCCGGGAACCGGACGCGCCAGCCAGCCGCTCGGCGATGGCCGCCGGGGTCGGTCCCTCGAACAGGGCCCGGACCGGCAGCTCGACGCCCATGACCGCGCGCACCCGGTTGACCAGGCGGGTGGCCAGCAGCGAGTGCCCGCCCAGGTCGAAGAAGTCGTCCGTGGCGCCGACCGACGGCACGCCCAGCACCTCGGCGAACACCGCGCACAGCACGTGCTCGGCCGGGGTGCGCGGGGCGCGCCCGGTGGCCGAGGCGCCGAAGTCCGGCGCGGGCAGGGCCGAGCGGTCGACCTTGCCGTTGCGGGTCAGCGCGAACTCCGCCAGCGCGACGACGACCGAGGGCACCATCGCCTCCGGCAGCACCGCGCCGAGGGCGTCGCGCAGGCCGGTGGCCGACTCGACCCCGAGCACGTACCCGACGAGCCGGTTCTGCCCGGCCGGGTCGGCGTGCACGGCGACGACGGCGTCGGACACCCCGGGCAGGCCGCGCAGCGCGGCCTCGACCTCGCCAAGCTCGATGCGCTGGCCGCGGATCTTGACCTGGTGGTCGACCCGGCCCAGGAATTCGAGCCTGCCGTCGGGCAGGTACCGCACGCGGTCGCCGGTCCGGTAGAGCCGGGCGCCGGGGTCGGTGCCGAACGGGTCGGTGACGAAGGCCCGCGCGGTCTTCTCCGGGTCGTTGAGGTACCCGAGGCCGACGCCGACCCCGCCGACGCACAGCTCGCCGACGACGCCGAGCGGCACCGGGTTGAGCTGGTCGTCGAGGACGTAGAGGCGGGTGTTGCGGATGGTCCGGCCGATGGGCACCCGGGTGCCGGGGATGTCGGCCGTGGACTCCAGCACGGCGTGGGTGACGTCGTCGGAGCACTCGGTGGGCCCGTAGGCGTTGACCAGCGGGATGCCGGGGAAGCGGGCGAACCAGCGCTCGCACACCGGGGCGGGCAGGGTTTCACCGGTGACGACCAGGTACCGCAGCGCCGACAGGTCCGGCACCTCGGCGCCGGTGTCCCACGCGTCGAGGGCGGTGCGCAGCAGCGACGGCACGACCTCCAGCACGTCGACCCGCTCGTCGCGGGTCAGGGCGAACAGGGCGTCGGGGTCCTGGGCGGTGGTGTCGCCGACGATCCTGGTGGTGCCGCCCGCGGCGAGCGCGGCCAGCATCTGCCACACCGAGATGTCGAACGACAGCGGCGCGTTCTGCACCAGGGCGTCGGCCGGGGTCAGGCCCAGGTCCTCCACCTTGCTCAGCAGGTGGTTGACCATGCCGAGCCGGTGCACCATGGCGCCCTTGGGCTTGCCGGTGGACCCGGAGGTGAAGATGACGTACGCGAGGTCCTGGTCGTCGCCGCGCACCGCGGGCAGCGGCCCGGTGCGGCCGAGCAGCTCCTCGTCGAGGACGACGACCCGCACCCCGGTGCCCGCCTCGGCGGCGAGGTCGGCGGCCTGGTCGGCGCGGGCCGGTTCGACCAGCAGCCAGCGGGCGGCGCTGTCGCGCAACAGCCCGGCGGAGCGGGCGGTGGGCGCCTTGGGGTCGAGCGGGGTGTAGGCGGCGCCCGCGCCGAGCACGCCGAGGAAGGCGGTCGGCACCAGGCGGTGGCGGTCGGAGAGCACCGCGGCGATGTCGCCGGTGCGGGCGTCGGCCAGCTCGGTCGACAGCGCGCCCGCCCGGGCGGCGAGGTCGGCGTAGGTGAGCGCGCCGTGGTCGTCGACCAGCGCGACAGCGTCCGGGGTGGACAGTGCCAGCGCGTGGACCCGCTCGACGATCCCCCGCGACCCCGCGATGTCCAGCGGCGCGGCGGTGTCGGTGAACTCGGTCAGCAGCCGCTCGCGCTCGTCGTCGCCGAGCACCGGGATCGCGCCCAGGCGCAGCTCGGGGTCCTCGGCGACGGCGCGCAGCAGCCGGGTGAAGCGGTCCAGGATCGCCCGGGCGGTGGACTCGTCGAACAGCTCGGCGCTGTAGTCGAACCGGCCCGCCATGCCGCCGGGGCGGCCGTCGGTGGAGCGCTCGGTGATGTCGAGCGACAGGTCGAACTGCGCGGCGTGCGCGCCGGTCGGCTCGACCGCGACCTGAAGGCCGGGCAGCCCCAGCTCACCGGTCTGGTTGTTCTGCAGCACCAGCAGGGTCTGGAACAGCGGGTTGCGGCCCATCGAGCGCGGCGGGTTGACGATCTCGACCAACCGCTCGAACGGCAGGTCCTGGTGGGCGTAGGCGCCCAGCACGGTCTCGCGGACCCGGCCGAGCAGTTCGCGGAAGGTCGGGTCGCCGGAGGTGTCGGTGCGCAGCACCAGGGTGTTGACGAAGAACCCGACCAGCTCGTCGAGCGCCTCGTCGGTGCGGCCCGCGATCGGTGAGCCCAGCGGGATGTCGGTGCCCGCGCCGAGCCGGGTCAGCAGGGCCGACAGCGCGGCCTGCAACACCATGAACAGGCTGGCCTGGCCGTCGGCGACCAGTTCCGTCAGCCGGGCGTGCAGCCCGGCGTCGAGGTCGAACGTGATCGTGCCGCCCGCGTAGGTGGGCGCGGTGGGGCGCGGCCGGTCGGTCGGCAGCTCCAGCTCGTCGGGCAGCCCGGCCAGCGTCTCGCGCCAGTAGGCGGCCTGCTGGGCGATCGGGGCGGCCGGGTCGTCCTCGGAGCCCATGACCTCGCGCTGCCACAGCGCGTAGTCCGCGTACTGCACCGGCAGCGGGGTCCACACAGGACTCACACCGGCGAGCCGCGCGGTGTAGGCGGTGGACAGGTCGCGGGCCAGCGGCGCCATCGACCAGCCGTCGCCCGCGATGTGGTGCAGCACCACCAGCAGGAACCACTCGTCGGCGGCGACGCGGAACGCCGTGGCCCGCAGCGGGCCCTCGGCGGCCAGGTCGAAGCCGCGGGCGACCTCGGCCAGCACCTCGGCGCGCAGCGCGCCCTCGGTCAGCTCGCGCACCACCACGTCCGGGGCGGCGGCGTCGGTGTCGAGCACGACCTGCACCGGCTCGCCGTCGACCTCGGGGTAGGCGGTGCGCAGCACCTCGTGCCTGCCGACGACGTCGGCGAGCGCGGCGGTCAGCGCGGGCACGTTCAGGGTGCCGCGCAGCCGCAGGCCGATCGGGATCTTGTAGGGGGAGTCCGCGCCCTCGAGCCGGTCGAGGAACCACAGCCTGCGCTGCCCGTAGGAGGCGGGCACCAGCTCGGGCCGGACCCGGGGCGCCAGCGGGGTGCGCACGCGGGCCGACTCGTCGAGCGCGGCGCCGAGCCCGGCGACGGTCGGCGCCTCGAACAGCGCGCGCACCGCCACCTCCACCCCGAGCCGGGTGCGGATGCGGCTGACCAGGCGGGTGGCGAGCAGCGAGTGCCCGCCGAGGGCGAAGAACCCGTCGTCGATGCCGACCTCGGGCACGCCGAGGACCTCGGCGAACAGCGCGCACAGCACCTCCTCGCGGGGGTCGCGGGGGGCGCGGGACGCCTTGTCCCTGCTCAGGTCGGGCGCGGGCAGCGCGCGGCGGTCGAGCTTGCCGTTGGCGGTCAGCGGCAGCGTGTCCAGCCGGACCCACGCGGCGGGCACCATGTACTCGGGCAGCTCGGCGGCGGCGTGCTCGCGCAGCGCCCCGGTGTCGGCGGTGCCGACGAGGTAGGCGACCAGGCGCTTGTCGCCGGGGCGGTCCTCGCGGACCACGACGGCGACCTGCGCGACGCCGGGGACCGCGGCGATGGCGGCCTCGATCTCGCCCAGTTCGATCCGGAAGCCGCGGATCTTGACCTGCTCGTCGGCGCGGCCGACGAACTCCAGCACCGGGCGGTCGGCGTCGCCGGTCCAGCGCACGACGTCGCCGGTGCGGTACATCCGCTCCCCAGCCGGGCCGTACGGGTCGGCGACGAACCGCTCGGCGGTGGCGTCGGGGCGGCCAAGGTAGCCGCGGGAGACGCCGAGGCCGCCGACGTACAGCTCGCCCGCCACACCCGGGGGCACCAGGCGCAGCCGGTCGTCGAGGACGTGCGCGCGCATCCCGTCGAGCGGGCGCCCGATGGGCACGGTCTGGCCGACGGCCTCCGGGTCGGCGATGCGGTGGCAGGTGGCGAAGGTGGTGGTCTCGGTGGGGCCGTAGCCGTCGCCGAAGACCAGGCCGGGGTTGGCCGCGAGCACCTTGCGCACCAACGCGGCGGGCACGACGTCGCCGCCGGACCACACCTCGCGCACCCCGGCGAAGCAGGCCGGGTCCTCCTCGGCGAGCAGCCGGAACAGGCCCGCGGTCAGCCACAGGCCGGTGATGGCGCCGTCGCGGATGACCGCGGCCAACTCGGCGAGGTCGAGGTCGCCAGCCGGGGCGACGACGAGCACGCGCCCGGACAGCAGCGGCACCCACAGCTCGTAGGTGGAGGCGTCGAAGGCGTGCGGGGAGTGCAGCAGCACCCGGTCCTGGTTGGGGGTGTCCCAGGCGCTGTCGGTGGCGAGGCCGAGCACGTCGCGGTGGGTGACCGCGACACCCTTGGGGATGCCGGTGGAGCCGGAGGTGAACATGGCGTAGGCCAGCGAGTCCGGGTGGGCGGGCACGACCGGCGCGGTGTCGGGCTGCCCGGCCAGGCCGGGGTCGTCGTCGACGACGAGCACGCGGCAGTCGTTGTCCGGCAGGTCGTCGCGCAGGGCGCGGTCGGTCAGCAGGGCGGTGGCGCCGGTGGTCGCCAGGACGGCGGTGAGCCGCGTGCGCGGGCTGCGGGCGTCGAGCGGGACGTAGGCCGCGCCCGCCTTGAGCACGGCGAGGGTCGCCACGACCAGGTCGACCGAGCGCTGCTGCAACAGCGCGACGGAGTCCTGGGGCCGTACGCCGAGGCCGATCAGCCGGTGCGCCAGGCGGTTGGCGCGGGCGTCGAGGTCGGCGTAGGTGATCTCGGTGTCGGCCGCGACCAGCGCCACGGAGTCCGGGGTGCGGGCGACCTGGGCGGCGAACCGCTCGTGCACGGTGTCGGTCGGGGTCGCGCGCCCGGTGCCGCGGGCGGCGGCCAGCAGCCGGGTGCGCTCGGTGGCGGTGAGGGCGTCGACCTGGCCGACGAGCCGGTCGGGCTCGGCGACGAGCAGGGCGAGCAGCCCGGTCAGCCGGGCGGCGATGGCCTCGGCGCCCGCGGCGTCGATCAGGTCGGCCCGGTAGTCCAGGGTGAGGCCGAGGTCGTCGCCGGGCAGGGCGATCAGGGTCAGCGGGTAGTGCGTGCTGTCGTCGACCTCGGCCGACTCGGCGCGCAGGCCCCCGGGCAGCCGGACGGCGGCGGGGTCGAGCGGGTAGTTCTCGAACACGGTCAGGGTGTCGAACAGCTCGGTGGTGCCCGCGATCTCGCGCACCTCGGTCAGGCCGAGGTACTGGTGGGCCAGCAACGACGCCTGCTGCTCCTGCAACCGGGACAGCAGCCCGCGCAGGGTCTCGTCGGGGCGCAGCGCCACCCGCACCGGCAGCGTGTTGATGAACAGGCCGATCATCGCCTCGACGCCGGGCAGCTCGGCCGGGCGACCGGAGGCGGTGGCGCCGAAGACGACGTCGCTGCGGCCGGTGAGCCCGGCCAGCAGCAGGCCCCACGCGCCCTGCACGACGGTGTTGAGGGTCAGCCCGTGCGCGCGGGCGAAGGCGGTCAGCGGCTCCAGCGGCACCCGCGTGACGTGGCGGGCGGGGACGGCGGGCTCGCGGCTGCCCGCGGGGGCGATCAGCGTCGGCTCCTGCACCCCGGCCAGCACCTCGCCCCAGGCGCGGCGAGCGGCGTCGCGGTCCTGGGTGGACAACCAGCGCAGGTATTCGGCCGGGGCCGGGGCCACGGCCGGGGTCTCCCCCGCGTACAGGGCGAACAGCTCGCCCGCGAGCAGCGGCATCGACCAGCCGTCGAACAGGACGTGGTGGTTGGTCAGCACGAACCGGTGCCGGTCGGCGCCGAGCCGCACCAGGGTGAACCGCAGCAGCGGCGGCGCGGCCAGGTCGAACCCGGCGGCGCGGTCGTCGGCCAGCAGGCGCTCCAGCTCGCCGTCGCCCGCGTCGGACAGGTCCACCTCGCGCCACGGGGTGGGCACGTCGACGGGGACGAAGGCCACCGGGGTGGTCAGGCCGTCGTGGCGGAACCCGGTGCGCAGCCCGGGGTTGCGGGCGAGCAGGGCGGTGGCGGCCGCGCGCAGGGCCGCCACGTCGAGGTGCCCGACGAGGTCGACCGCGAGCTGCACGGTGTAGACGTCGGAGCCCTGGTCGTAGAGGGAGTGGAACAGCAGGCCTGCCTGCAGCGACGACAGCGGCAGCAGCTCGGCGCCCTCGGGCACGGTCGGCAGGACGGCGTCCAGCTCGGTCTGGGTCAGCGACACCAGCGGGAAGTCCGACGGGGTCGCGCCGCCTGCGCCGGGGGTGGTGGCGTGGGCGACCAGGGCGGTGAGCGCGCGGGTCCAGCGCTCGGCCAGGGCGCGCACGTCGTCCTCGGCCAGGACCTCGCCCGCCCAGGCGAAGGTGGTGGCGAGCCGGGGGCCGTCGGCGCGGTCCTCGGTGACGGCGGTGACCTCCAGCGCGTGCGGCAGCGGGGTCTGCGGGTCGATGCCGCCGCCGAGACCGGCGGCCTCGGGGGCCTGCGCCCAGTCGGCGTCGACGGCGGTGAAGCGGCCCAGGTAGTTGAAGCCCAGCCGCGGGGTCGCGGTGCCCGAGAGCATCGGCGCGGTCTGCGGGTTGAGGTGGCGCAGCAGGCCGAAACCGGTGCCGTGGTCGGGGATCGCGCGCAGCTGCTCCTTGACCAGCTTGAGCGCGGTGCCCGCCGCCGGGCCGCCCGCGAGGGCGTCGGCGACGTCGACACCGGCGAGGTCGAGGCGGGCGGGGTGCATGGTGGTGAACCAGCCGACGGTGCGGGACAGGTCGGTGCCGTCGGTCCCCTCGTGCCTGCCGTGGCCCTCCAGGTCGAGCAGGGTGGTGTCACGGCCGCGCCAGTCGGCGACGGCCAGCGCGAGCGCGGCGAGCAGGACGTCCTGCACCCCGGCGCGGAACGCGGCGGGCGCCTCGGCCAGCAGCGCGGCGGTGACGTCGGTGGGCAGCTCCACCCTCAGGTCGCGGGCGGTGGCGACGGTGTCGCGGGCGCGGTCCAGGGCCGGGGTCAGCGGCTCGTCGGCGCGCAGGACCTCGGTCCAGAACGGGATCTCGGCCAGCCGCGCGGGGTCGTGGGCGGCGGCGGCCTGGCGCTCGGCCCAGCGGCGCAGCGGGGTGCCGACCGGGTCGAGGGCGGGGACGCGGCCCGCGGCGGCGTCGGCGTGGGCCGCGGCCAGGTCCGGCAGCAGCACCCGCCAGGAGACGCCGTCCACGGCGAGGTGGTGCACCAGCACGAGCAGGCGGCCGGGCTCGGTGCCCCGGTCGAACCACACGACGCGCACGAGGTCGCCGCGCTCCGGGGAGAGCTGGGACTGGGCGGTGCGGGCGGCGGCCTCGACGAGCGCGGCCACGCCGTCAGCTCCGACACCGGTGGCGTCCACAGTGGACACGCTCGGGGTCGCCGAACCGCGCGGGGGGACCTCCAGGCCCCAGGTGTGCCCACCGGTGCGGGTCAGCCGCAGCCGCAGGGCGTCGTGGTGGTCGAGCAGGGCGGCCACGGCGGTGCGCAGGTGCGCGACGTCGAGACCGGCGGGCACGCGGACCAGGGTGGACTGGTGGAAGCCGTCGACCGGGCCGCCGTGCTCGCGCAGCCAGTGCGCGATCGGGGTCAGCGGGACGGCGCCGAGCCCGGCGTCGGGGTCGGTCGCGGCGGCCTCGTCCGCCGGGCGCGCGGCGGCGGCCAGCGCCTCGACCGTGCGCAGGGCGAAGATGTCCTTCGGGGTCAGCACCAGCCCGGCCCGCCGGGCGCGGCTGACGAGCTGGATCGACATGATGCTGTCGCCGCCGAGGTCGAAGAAGCCCGAGTCGGCCCCCACCTCGGCCACCCCGAGCACCTCGGCGAACAGCCCGGCGAGCACCAGCTCGGTCTCGGTCTCCGGGGCGCGGCCGCCGGTCGAGCCGAGCCGCGGCGCGGGCAGCCCGGCCCGGTCGAGCTTGCTGCCGTTGGCGGTCATGGGGAACGCGTCGAGCGCCACGACCGCGACCGGCACCATGTACTCCGGCAGGGCAGCGGCGACGTGGGCGCGCAGCGCGTCGCTGTCGGTGGTCTCACCGGCCGCGGGGACGACGTAGGCGACGAGCCTGCGCACCCCGGGCCGGTCCTCGCGGACGAGCACGGCGGCCTGGTCGACGCTGCGGTGCCCGCGCAGCACGGACTCGATCTCGCCCAGCTCGATCCGGAACCCGCGCACCTTGACCTGCGCGTCGGAGCGGCCGTGGAACTCCAGCTCGCCGTCCGGGGTCCAGGCGACGAGGTCGCCGGTGCGGTACATCCGCGAACCCGGCCCGCCGAACGGGTCGGCGACGAAGCGCGACGCGGTCAGCCCCGGCCGGTCCAGGTAGCCGCGGGCGAGGCCGCCGCCCGCGATGTACAGCTCGCCGACGCGGCCGGGGGACACCGGGCGCAGGGCGTTGTCGAGCACGCGGACGACGGTGTTCCACAGCGGGCTGCCGATCGGCGGGACCCGGCCGGGCACCAGCGGGCCGCTGGTGGTGGCGGCGACGGTGGCCTCGGTGGGCCCGTAGGCGTTGACCATGCGGCGCCCGGCCGACCAGGTCGCGACCAGCTCGGCGGAGGTCGCGTCGCCGCCGACGACCAGCGAGGTGAAGTCGGGCAGGGCGGTCGGCGGCACGCTGGCCAGGGCGGCGGGCGGGATCAGCGCGTGCGTGATCCGGTTCTCGGCCAACACCTCGGCCAGCACCTCGCCCGCCAGCGGCCCGCGGTCGGGGACGACGAGCGCGGCGGCGGCGCCGAACGCGGTGCACAGCTCCAGGACGAACGCGTCGAAGCTGGGCGAGGAGAACTGCAGGACCCGGCTGCCCGCGTCCGCGGCGAAGCGCTCCACACAGGACCGGCTGAACGCGGCCAGCCCGGAGTGCGGCACGACGACGCCCTTGGGCACCCCGGTCGAGCCGGAGGTGTAGATGACGTACGCGGGGTGCTCGGGCAGCAGGGGCGCCGTGCGGTCGGCGTCGGTGACGGCGTCGGCCGGGTAGGCGCCGGTCGGCTCGCTGATGAGCAGCCGGGAGACACCGGTGCCCGGGCAGTCCACGCCCTCGGCGGTGATCACGAGGACCGGCTTGGCATCGGTGAGGGTGAAGGTGATGCGGTCGGCCGGGTAGTCCGGGTCGATCGGCAGGTACGCGCCGCCCGCCTTGGTCACCGCGAGCACGGCGACGACGAGTTCCGGCGAGCGCGGCAGCACCAGCGCCACCCGCTCCTCGGGGCCGACGCCGCGCTCGACGAGCAGCCGGGCGAGGCGGTTGGCGGCGGCGTCGACCTCGGCGTAGGTCAGGGTGGTGGCGCCGTGCACGAGGGCGGGCGCATCCGGCGACCAGGTCACGGCCGAGCCGAACAGCTCGGGGAAGGTCAGGCGGGGCAGCTCGACGGCGGTGGCGTTCCAGCGGCGCAGCACGCGGTCGCGCTCGTCGTCGGAGAGCAGGTCGACCGAGCCGGTCAGCGCCTCGGGGGTGGTGGCGATCGCGGTCAGCGCGCGCAGCACCCGGTCCAGGACACCGCGGGCGGTGGCGGCGTCGACCAGGTCGGCGCGGTGGTCCAGGCGCAGTCGCAGGGCGTCGCCCGGCAGTGCGACGAGCACCATCGGGTAGTGGGTGGCGTCGTGGGCCTCGACACCGGTCATGGTCAGGCCGGTGCCGGGCAGCCGCAGCGCGTCGGGGTCCAGCGGGTAGTTCTCGTAGACGGCGAGGGTGTCGAACAGCTCGCCCAGGCCGGTGGCGGTGCGGATGTCGGCCAGCCGCCCGTGCTGGTGGCCCAGCACCTCGGTCTGCTGCTTGCGCAGCGCGGCCAGCGTCTCGGCGATGGTCGCGGCCGGGTCGAGCGGCACCCGGACCGGGACGGTGTTGATGAACAGACCGACCATGGACTCCACGCCGGGCAGGTCGGCGGGGCGCCCGGACACCACGGACCCGAACACGACGTCGTCGCGGCCGGTGTGCGCGGCGAGCACCAGCGCCCACGCGCCCTGCACGACGGTGTTCATCGTCAGCCCGTAGGCGCGGGCGGTGGCGGCGAGGGCGGCGGTCAGCCCGGCGTCGAGGGAGACCTCCAGGCGACCCGGCTCGACCGGGGCCCGGGCGGGGTCGACGGGCGCGACGAGGGTCGGCTCGTCGAGCCCGTCGAGCACCCGCCCCCACGCCTTGGCGTCGGCGTCGCGGTCGCGACCGGCCAGCCAGGCGAGGTGCTCGCGGTACGGGGTGACCACGGGCAGGGACGTGCGGGCGCCGCGCTCGGCGTAGAGGGCGAACAGCTCGCGCACCAGCACCGGCATGGACCAGCCGTCGAGCAGGATGTGGTGGTGCGACACCAGCAGCCGGTGCCGCTCGGCGGCCAGCTTGAGCAGGGTGAAGCGCACCAGCGGCGGCGACTCCAGCTCGAACCGGGTGGTGCGGTCGGCCTCGGCCTCCCGCAGCGCGGCGGCGGCCTGCCCGACCGCGGGCACCCCGCTCAGGTCGACGACCCGCCACGGCACCGACACCGACCGGGAGACGACCTGCACGGTCTCGCCGGTCTTCTTCTGCCGGAACCCCGCCCGCAGCACCGCGTGCCTGGCCACCAGCGCGTCGGCGGCGGCGTGCAGCACGCCAGCCTCCAGCGGCCCGGCCAGGTCGAAGGCGAACCGGACGGTGTAGACGTCCTGGGCGTCCGCGTCGAACAGCGCGTGGAACAGCAACCCCTCCTGGAGGGGCGAGAGCGGGAGGATGTCCTCCACTTTGGACTGTTCTTTGCGCACGGCGGGGTCTGTCTTGCGCACGGCGGGGTCTCCTGCGTTCTGTGGCACGGGTCGTCTCCTGACGGGGGGCGGTCGGGGGGTGGCCCCGCACCTGGCTCAGTCGAGCAGGTCCTCGAAGTCGTCGATGTCCTCCTGGCTGACCGACACCAGGGCCAGGTCGGACGGGGTGAGACCGCCCGCGTCGGGGCGCGCGGCGTGCTCGGAGAGCACCAGCAGGGCCCGGCGCCAGGCGGTGGCCACGGCCCTGACCCCGGTGTCGTCGAGCAGCTCGGACGGGAACAGCCAGGTCGCCGACAGGCGGGGGCCGTCCGGTCCGTCGAGGGCCACCGCGGTGATCTCCAGCGCGTGCGGCAGCGGCATGTCCGGGTCGGCGCCGCCGCCCAGGCCCGCGGCCTCGGGGGCGGGCTCGAACCCGTCGCCGTCGGTCGGCCCGGCGAGCCTGCCCAGGTAGTTGAAGCCGATCTGCGGGGTGTGCCCGGCGGCCAGGACGCCCTCGGTGTGCGGGTTGAGGTGGCGGAGCAGGCCGTGGCCGATGCCGCCGTCCGGCAGGACGCGCAACTGCTCCTTGACCTGCTTGAGCGCGCGTCCGGCGGCCGGGCCGCCCGCCCACAACTCGGTCCAGTCGTCGACGCCCGGGTCCAGCCGCACCGGGTGCAGGCTGGTGAACCAGCCGGTGGTGCGGGACAGGTCGGTGCCGGGCAGGTCGAGCCTGCCGTGGCCCTCGACGTCGACCAGGACGGCGCCCGCGGTGTCGAGGCGCTGGTCGGCGACCGCCAGGGCGAGCGCGGTGAGCAGCACGTCCTGGACGCCCGCGTGGAAGGCGGCGGGCACGTCGGTGAGCAGCGGCAGCGTCTGCTCCGGGGTCAGCTCGACGGTGACGGTGCGGGCGGTCGCGGCCAGGTCGCGGTCGGGGTCCAGCGGCCGCGACGACAGCAGCGCGTCCGGCCGGGAGACCTGCGCCCGCCACAGCTCCAGCTCGCCCACCCGCTCGGCGGCCTGCTCGGTGAGCAGCCGCCCCCACGTGCGGTAGGAGGTCGCGACCGGGGCCAACTCCTCCCCGCGCCACGCGGCGGCCAGGTCGGGCAGCAGCACCCGCCAGGACACCCCGTCGACGCTGAGGTGGTGGACCACCAGCAGCAACCGCCCGGGGCGGCGCGGGCCCGCGTCGAACCAGACGAACCTGGCGACGCGGCCGGTGAACGGGTCCAGTTCGGTCCGCGCGGCGACCGCCTCCTCGGCGATCACCGCGGCGACGCCCTCGGGGTCCACCGTGGTCAGGTCGACCTGGCTGAGCAGGTCCGCGGCGCGGACCGTGCCGCGCGGGGCGACCGAGGCCGACCAGCCGGTCGCGTCCCGGTCCACCCGCAGCCGCAGCGAGTCGTGCCGGCCGAGCAGGGCGTCGAGGGCGGCGGCGAGCCGGTCGAGGTCGGCCCCGGCCGGGGTGGTGACCACCATCGACTGGTGGAACCCGGCGATCGGGCCGCCCCGGTCCAGCAGCCAGTGCGAGATCGGGGTCGGCACCAGCGGGCCGGTCCCGGCGTCGGCGTCCTCGACGAGGAGCGCGGCGGCGGTGTCGGCGCGGGCCACGGCGGCGAGCCGGGCGACGGTGCGGTGCTCGAACACCTGGCGCGGGGTCAGCACGAACCCGGCCGCCCTGGCCCTGGCCACGAGCTGGATGGAGACGATGCTGTCGCCGCCCAGGTCGAAGAAGCTGTCGTCGGCGCCGACCTCGGCCACGCCGAGCACGTCGGCGAACAGCCCGACCAGGACCGCCTCGACCGGGGTCCCGGCCTGCCTGCCCGACCCCGCGCGCACCGGGTCCGGGGCGGGCAGGGCCTTGCGGTCCAGCTTGCCGTTGGGGGTCAGCGGCAGCGCGTCGAGGACGACGACGGCGGCGGGGACCATGTGCTCGGGCAGCGCCTCGGCGGCGTGCTCGCGCAGCACCTCCGCGTCGACCTCGGTGCCCGCGGTGGGCACGACGTAGGCGACCAGGCGGATCGACCCGGGCCGGTCGCGGCGGGCGAGCACGGCGACCGAGCCGACCGTGGCGTGCCCGGCGAGCACGGCCTCGACCTCGCCCGGCTCGACGCGCTGGCCGCGGATCTTGACCTGGTCGTCGACCCGGCCCAGGTACTCCAGGGCGCCGTCGGCGCGCCAACGGGCGATGTCGCCGGTGCGGTACATCCGGGTGCCGGGGGCGCCGTGGGGGTCGGCGACGAACCGGTCGGCGGTCAGGCCGGGGCGGTTGTGGTAGCCCAGCGCCAACTGGCGGCCCGCCAGGTACAGCTCGCCGGGGACACCGGGCGGGACGGGGCGCAGCGCCGGGTCCAGCACGTAGGTGCGGGTGTTCCAGACCGGGCGGCCGATCGGCACCGACGTGCCGTCCTCGGGCAGCACCGCCCACGCGGTGACGTCGACCGACGCCTCGGTGGGGCCGTAGAGGTTGTGCAGCCCGGCGTCGAACGCGGCGGTGAACCGGGCGGCCAGCTCGCCGGGCAGGGCCTCCCCGCTGCACAGCACGCGGCGCAGGCTCGCGCACCGGGCGGGGTCGGCCTCGGCGACGAACGCCTGCAGCATCGACGGGACGAAGTGGGCGGTCGTGACCCGCTCGCGGTGGATCAGGTCGGCCAGGTAGCCGGGGTCGCGGTGCCCCTCGGGTCGGGCCACCACGAGGGTGGAACCGGCGATGAGCGGCCAGAAGAACTCCCACACCGACACGTCGAACCCGGAGGGGGTCTTCTGCAGCACCCGGTCGTCGGCCCCGAGCCGGTACTCGTGCTGAGTCCACAGCAGGCGGTTGACGATGCCGCGGTGCGGGACCAGCACGCCCTTGGGCCTGCCGGTGGACCCGGAGGTGAAGATCGCGTACGCGGGGTGCCCCGGCAGCAGCGGGGCGAGCCGGTCGGCGTCGGTCAGCGGTTCGGGTGACAGCGCCTCGGCACCGGCGGCGGGCAGCAGCAGGCGCGGCACGCCACCGGGCAGGCGGGAGTCCAGCCCCGGCGTCGTCAGCAGCAGCGCGGGGGCGCCGTCGGCGAGCAGGAACCCGATGCGGTCGGCCGGGTAGTCCGGGTCGATCGGCAGGTACGCCGCGCCCGCCCGCAGCACCGCGTGCAGGGCCACGACCAGCTCCACCGAGCGCGGGACCGCGACGGCGACGAGCCTGCCCGGCCCGGCGCCGTGCTCGACGAGCAGCCGGGCGAGCCGGTTGGCCTCCGCGTCGAACTCCGCGTAGGTCAGCGACCGGTCCTCGAAGACCAGCGCCTCGGCCTCCGGGGTGCGGGCGGCGGCCTCGGCGAGCAGCGCGGTGAGGGTGGTGTCGGGGACCTCGGTGGCGGTGTCGTTCCAGCCGTCGAGGACCTGGGCCCGCTCCCCGGCGGTCAGCACGTCGACGTCGCCCGGGGTGGCAGCCGGGTCGGCGACCAGGGCGTCGAGCACCCGCAGCAGCCGGTCGAGCAGCAGCCGGGCCGCGTCCGCGTCGACGAGGTCGGGGCGGTGGCCCAGGCGCAGCTCCAGGTCGGTGCCGGGGACGGCCATCAGGGTCAGCGGGTAGTGGGTGGCGTCGACACCGTCCACCCCGGTCACCTCGGCGCCGGGCAGGACCAGCGCGGACGGGTCGAGCGGGTAGTTCTCGAACACGACGAGGGTGTCGAACAGCTCGCCGAGTCCGGCGACGCGCTGCACCTCGGCCAGGCCGAGGTGCTGGTGCGGGACCAGTCCGGCCTGCCGCCCCTGGGTCGCGGCGAGGGAGTCGAGGACCGGGCGGGCCGGGTCGAGTTCGACCACGACCGGGACGGTGTTGATGAACAGGCCGACCATGGTCTCGGCGCCGTCGAGGTCGGTGGGCCGACCGGAGACGGTCGCGCCGAAGGTGACCTCGGTGCGGCCGGTCAGCTTCGCCAGCAGCACCGCCCACGCACCCTGCACCAGGGTGTTCGGGGTCAGGCCGTGGGCGCGGGCCAGCGCGTCGAGCGGGCCCATCGGCACGGTGACCGAGACGCGCCGCGGCTCGGCGGTCCGCTCGGGGCGCTCGGTCGGCAGCAGCAGCGTGGGCTCCCGCACCGACGCCAGCTCCTCGCGCCACGCCTGCTCGGCGGCGCCAGGGGGCAGCGCGGCGAGCCGGGCGAGGTGGTCGCGGAAGGGCCGCACCGGGGGCAGGACCGCGGCCGGGTCGCCGTAGAGGGCGAACAGCTCGGTCGCCACGATCGGCATCGACCAGCCGTCGAGCAGGATGTGGTGGTTGGTCAGGGTCAGGCGGTGGCGCTCGCCACCGAGGTGGAACAGGGCCACGCGCAGCAGCGGCGGGGCGGCGAGGTCGAACCGGCTGTTGCGGTCGGCGTCCTGGACGCGGGCCAGCTCGGCGGCCGGGTCGGCCACCCCGGACAGGTCGTGCACCTCCAGCGGGACGGTGACCTCGGCCGGGACGACCTGCAGCGGCCGGTCGCCGGGGACGAAGGCGGCGCCGAGGGTGGGGTGCCTGCGCACCAGCGCGGCCAGCGCGGTGCGCAGCGCGGTCTCGTCGACCGGGCCGTGCAGGTCGAAGCCGAACTGGACGGTGTAGACGTCGGTCTCGGCGTCGTCGAACTGGGCGTGGAAGAACAGGCCGCGCTGCAGCGGGGCCAGCGGCAGGACGTCGAGGAGCCTGCCGTGGCGGCGCTGCAGGGCGTCGACCCGGTCCTGGTCGAGGTCGACGAGCGGGAAGTCGCCCGGGGTGGCGCAGACCTCGCCGCCGACCGAGGACACGTGCGCGGCGGTGGCGCGCAGCGCGGCGGTCCAGGCGGCGACCAGCTCGTCGACCAGGTCGAGCCCGACCGCGCCGACGGCGGCGGTGAGGTGCGCGGCGACGCCGCCGTCCGGGGTGACCAGGGTGGTGACCTCGACGGCGTGCGCCGGGCGGGCGTCACCGTGGTCGCCGGGCACGGCCGGGGCGTCGGCGAGCGCCCAGCCGTCCAGCTCGGGCAGGGTCAGCGCGCCAAGGTGGTTGAAGCAGACCTGCGGGACGGGCGCGTCGGCGAACTCGCCCGCCGCGTGGCGCAGGACGCCGTAGCCGGTACCGCCGCCGGGGACCGCGCGCAGCAGGTCGCGGACCCGCTTGACGACGAGCGCGGCGCAACGCCCGCCCGCCAACGCGTCCCCGACGTCCACACCGGACAGGTCGATGCCGAGCGGGTGCACGGCGGTGAACCAGCCGACGGTGCGCGACAGGTCGACCCCGGGCAGGACGTCGGCGCGGCCGTGGCCCTCGACGTCGACGAGCAGCCCGCCCGCGGGGCGCACGGTCTCGACCGCGATGGCCAGCGCGCCCAGCAGCACCTCGGCGACCCCGCCGAACGCGGCGGCCACCGGGCCGAGCAGGTCGGCGGCGAGGTCGTCGGGCAGCCGGAGGCTGGTGGTGCGGGTGGTGGAGGCGGTGTCCACGGCGGGGTCGAAGGCGCGCGGCCCGAACCCGGGGTCGGCGACGGCGAGGTGCGCGCGCCAGAAGTCGATCTCGGACGAGCGGTCCAGCGCGACCAGTTCCCGCGCCCACCAGCGGTACGGGGTGCCGACCTCGGGCAGGGACACGGGGTCGCCCGCGGCGACCGCGGCCCACGCGGCGGCCAGGTCCGGCAGCAGCACCCGCCAGGACACGCCGTCGACCAGCAGGTGGTGCAGCACGAGCAGCACCCGGCCGGGCTCGGCACCGGCGTCGAACCAGACGACCTGGGCGAGCACGCCCTCCTCGGGGACCAGCCGGTTCCAGGCCGCCTCGGTGACCGCGTCGGGGTCGGCGTTCCCGCAGACGCGGCGGACCAGGTCGGTGGCGCGGACCGAGCCGCGGGCACCGATGGTGAGCTGCAGGCCGGGGTCGTCCGCGTCGACGAGCACCCTGGTGCGCAGCGCGTCGTGGTGGTCGAACAGCGCCTGCACCGCGGTGGTGAGCCCGGTGAGGGTCAGCGAGGCGGGGGCGTCGAGCAGGATCGCCTGGTGCAGGCCGTCGATCGGGCCGCCGCGGTCGCGCAGGTCGGCCACGATCGGCAGCAGCGGCAGCGCGCCGACGCCCTCCCCCACCCCGGCGGCGGTGGGTGCCTCCGCGGCCTCGGTGGCCACCGCGGCCAGCGCGGCCGGGGTGCGGGCGGCGAAGACCTGGCGCGGGGTGATCAGCAGACCGGCCTCGCGGGCCCGGGAGACCAGGCGGATGGCGACGATGCTGTCCCCGCCGAGGTCGAAGAAGCTGTCGCCGACCCCGACCCCGGACACGCCGAGGACGTCGCCGACCAGCCCGCACAACACCCGCTCGCGCTCGGAGGCGGGGGCGGCACCGGCGCCCGCGGCCACGTACTCGGGGGCGGGCAGCGCCAAGCGGTCGAGCTTGCCGTTGGGGTTGAGCGGCAACCGGTCCAGGACGACAAACGCCGACGGGACCATGTACTCGGGCAGCCCGTCGGCGATCGCCGAGCGCACCACCGCGGCGTCGATCGGGTTGCCGAGCGCGGACCCGGCGGTGTCGCCGAGGTGGCCGACGAGGTAGGCCACGAGCTGCTTGACGCCCGGCTGGTCCTCGCGGACCACCACGGCGGCCTGCGCCACGGAGGGGTGGGCGGTCAGCGCGGTCTCCACCTCGCCCAGCTCGATCCGGAAGCCGCGCACCTTGACCTGGTCGTCGGCGCGGCCCAGGTACTCCACGTCGCCGTCCGGGGTCCAGCGCACGACGTCGCCGGTGCGGTACATGCGGTCGCCGGGGGCGCCGAACGGGTCGGCGACGAAGCGCTCGGCGGTCAGACCGGGGCGGTCGAGGTAGCCGCGGGCCAGTCCGGCACCCGTCAGGTACAGCTCGCCGGTGGCGCCGGGCGGCACCGGGCGCAGCGCGGCGTCGAGGACGTACGCGCGGGTGTTGCGGATGGGCGCGCCGATCGGCGGGGCGGCCTCGACCGGCCCGTCGGCGTACCAGGCGGTGGCGTAGACCGTGGCCTCGGTGGGGCCGTAGATGTTGGACAGCCGGGCGCCCGCGACCTTCTCCTGCACCAGGCGCGCGTTGGGCAGCGACAGGCCCTCGCCCGCCAACACCACGTCGCCCGCCTCGACGGTGGCCCCGCCGTGCGCGAGCACCTGGGCCAGCGCGGACGGCACGGCGCTGACCAGGCTGCCCGACCAGGTGCCGCCCGGCTGCTCGGCGAGGGCGAGCAGGTCGCGGACGACCTCGACGGACCCGCCGCAGGCCAGCGGCCCGAACATCTCGAACACCGACACGTCGAAGTTGAGCGAGGTCGCGGCGAGCACGTGCGCGAGCCGGTCGGGCCCGAACTCGCCCACCGCCCAGCGGATCAGGTCGGCGACCCCGGCGTGCGGGACCACGACACCCTTGGGGCGGCCGGTCGAGCCCGAGGTGAAGATCGTGTACGCGGCGTTGGCCGGGCGCAGCGGGGCACGGCGGTCGGCGTCGGTCAGCGGGGTGGGGGCGTGCCCCGAGGTGTCCACGGCGCCTGCGCCGCCGACGAGCAGCAGGGGGCGGTCGGTGGCGGGCAGCGCGGACCGCGCCCGGTCGTCGGTGAGCACCAGGACGGGGTCGGCGTCGGCGAGCATGAACGCGATCCGCTCGGCCGGGTAGGCGGGGTCGACCGGCACGTACGCGCCGCCCGCCTTGAGCACGGCCAGCACCGCGACGATCAGCTCGTGGGTGCGCGGCAGGCACAGCGCCACCGAGGTCTCCGGGCCGACACCGCGCGAGACCAGCAGTCGGGCGAGCCGGTTGGCCCTGGCGTGCAGCTCGGCGTAGGTCAGGGTGGCCCCGCCGTGGCGGACCGCGGTGGCGGCTGGGGTCGCGGCGGCTTGGGCGTCGAGCAGGTCGACCGCGGTCTCCACCGGGTTCGGCGCGGCGGTGTCGTTCCACCGGCGCAGCACGGTGTCGGACTCGGCCGGGGTCGCCACGTCGAGGTGGGCCAGCGGGCTGTCCGGGCCCGCGGCGGCCAGGGCCGCGGTGAACCGGGCGAAGCGGGAGTGCAGCGCGTCCAGCTCGGCGGGGCCGAAGAGGTCGGGGTTGGCGTCGAGCAGCAGGTCGACACCGTCACCGCCGCGGCCGTCGATGACCAGCGACAGCTCGTCGACCGGGCCGCCCGCGAGGTTGACCACACGGGCCGCGGCGCCGCCGAAGGCGAGGTCCTGGTCCAGCAGCACGATGTTCACGTGCGCGCCGACCAGCCGGTCGTCGTCGGTGACCAGCTTGAGGTCGCGGCGCAGGTCCTCGTAGCGGTAGCGCTGGTGGCGCACGGCGGCACGCAGGTTCGCCGACGTGGCGGAGACCAGCTCGGCGACCGTGGCGGCCGGGTCGGCGGGCAGCACCAGCGGCACGATGTTGGACACCATGCCCGGCACCGACGCCGCCGCGCCGCGCGGGCGGGCCGAGACGGGGACACCGAGGACGACCCGGCGCGCGCCCGACAGCCTGCCCAGGTACGCGCCGAACGCGGCCACGACCACGGCGGGCCACGCGCAGCCGGTCTCCCTGGCGAGGTCGCGCACGGCGGTCAGCTCCGCGGCGCCGAGGTGGGCGCGGCGGCGGTCGAGCCGGTGCGGCATGACGGGCTTGGCGCCGGTGAGGCTGACCGGGGCGGGGCGGTCGGCCAGCAGCCCGGCCCAGTGGGCGCGGTCGCGCTCGAAGCGCTCGCCCGCCCGGTACTCGCGCTCCTCCTCGACCAGGGTCCGCAACGGCGCGAACGGCGTCGGCCCGGCCGGGCGGCCCTCGTGCAGCGCGGTGTAGACGTCGGCGACCCTGCGCTGCACCAGCGACATGCCCACGCCGTCGAGCAGCGCGTGGTGGTAGCGCTGGTACCACAGCGACCGCTCCTCGCCGACGCGCAGCAGGGCGAAGGCGTACAACGGGTCCCGGTCCAGGTCCAGCGGGGTGGAGTGCTCGGCGCGCATCCACTCCAGCGCCGCCGCGCACGGGTCCGCCGCGTCCCGGAAGTCCACCTGGGACAGTCGGGGGTCGGTGCGGTCGAGCAGGGACTGGGTCGCGCGGCCCTCGGTGTCGACCGCGACCCGCACGCGCAGCGCCTCGGCCTCGGCGATGACGGTGACCAGCGCCGCCCGCAGCAGCCCGGCGTCCACCCGCCCGTCGACCTCGACGTACTCGGCGATGTTGTACACCGGGTTGGTCGGGTCCAGGCGCTGGGCGAAGACCACCCCGGCCTGGGCGGCCGTCAGCGGCAGGTGCGGGGGGTTCGCAGCGGTCATCGGGGCATCACCTTCACTCGCGTCCGGCCCCCGGGACCCGGGGTCGCGACCCAGTCTCGGGACCGGCCCGACCGACCGGCAACGCCGCTGCAGCTAACTGCACGGCCTGCGGGAACGGGGTCGGAAGCGTTGCCGGGCAAGGCATTCGGCCCAGTGCTTCAGCTTGCTGCAACGCGCTGGGTGGCGGTGGCCCGCACTGCTTGAGTGACAACCGCACACACACCAGCGGCACGCGAGCGAACGAGGTGCGCAAGTGGACAACGCGATCGAGGCGGAGGGTCTCCGCAAGGCCTACGGCGGCCACCAGGCCCTGCGCGGGGTCGACCTCGCAGTGCCGCGCGGGACGGTGCTCGGCGTGCTCGGCCCCAACGGCGCGGGCAAGACGACGACGGTGCGCATCCTGGCCACCCTGCTGACCGCGGACGCGGGCACGGCGCGGGTGGCCGGTCACGACGTGCGCCGCCACCCCGGCCTGGTGCGCTCGCGCATCGGGCTCACCGGCCAGTACGCGGCACTCGACGACAAGCTGACCGGGCGGGAGAACCTGCGCCTGGTCGGCGTGCTGCACCACCTCGGCCGGGCCCGCGCCCGCGCCGTGGCCGACGAGCTGCTGGAGTCCTTCGAGCTGGCCGACGCCGCCGACCGGCCGGTCAAGGGCTACTCCGGCGGGATGCGGCGGCGGCTGGACCTGGCCGCCAGCCTGGTCGCCGAACCCGAGGTGCTCTTCCTCGACGAGCCGACCACCGGCCTGGACCCGCACAGCCGCAACACCCTGTGGAAGCGCATCCGCGCCCAGGTCGACGCGGGCGTCACCGTGCTGCTGACCACCCAGTACCTGGAGGAGGCCGACCAGCTCGCCGACCGCGTCGTGGTCGTCGACGCGGGCCGGGTCGTCGCCGAGGGCACCCCCGACCAGCTCAAGCGCAAGGTCGGCGGTGAGCGGCTGTCGGTCACGCTGGTCGACCCCGCCGACTCCGCCTCGGCCCTGTCGGCGCTGGCCGGGGTCGGCACCGACGCGCCGGTCCGGCAGGGCGAGCGGGTCGTGCAGGTCAGCCTGGCGGCGGGGATCGGCTCGATCGCCGACGCCGCCACCGCCCTGGCGGGTCTCGACATCGCCGTCGAGGACTTCGGTGTCCGCCGCCCCTCCCTCGACGACGTCTTCCTCGCCCTCACCGGACACGGAGCGACCGCATGACCCTGGCCACCGCCCCCCGAGGCGCCCCCGCCCCCAGCGGCGTCAGCACCCCCGACCGCGGCGCACCCGCCGCCCGCGGCCTCACCACGACCGCGGTCAACGCGCTCAGCGACGCGGGCGCCCTGTTCGGCAGGCACCTGCGCCACCTGGTGCGGATGCCGGAGAAGCTGCTCGCCGCCACCGTCATGCCGGTGGCCTACGTCGCGCTGTTCGGCGTGCTGTTCGGCAGCGCCATGGCCGCCCCCGGCGGCAACTACCAGGACTACCTGATGGCGGGCATCCTCGCCCAGACGATGCTGACCAACCTGTCCAGCACCGCCCTGGGCGTGGCCACCGACCTGGGCAACGGGCTGGTCGACCGGTTCCGCTCGCTGCCGATGTCCGACGCCGCCGTGCTCGCCGCGCGCACTGCGTCCAACGTGGTGGTCTCCGCGATCTCCATCGCCGTCATGGCGGGAGTGGGGTACCTGATCGGCTGGCGCCTGCACAACGGTGTCGGCCAGGCGCTGCTCGGCTTCGGCCTGCTGCTGCTGCTCGGCTTCGCGATGGCCTGGGTGGGCGCGTTGCTGGGCCTGCTGGTGCGCGACGCCGAGGCGATCAGCTCGGTGGCGGTGCTGGTCGTGCTGCCGCTGACGTTCCTGTCCAACGCGTTCATCCCGCTCGGCGGCCTGCCCGGCTGGCTGCGGGTGGTCTGCGAGTGGAACCCGCTCAGCGCCGTGGTCACCGCGTGCAGGCAGCTTTTCGGCAACGAGACCGGTCCGCTCCCGGGCAGCCTGCCCGGGCAGTACCCGCTGGCCGTGGGCACCGTCCTGGTGCTGGTCCTGCTCGCCGTCGCGGGCCCGCTGGCCGTGCGCGCCTACCGGCGGGCGGTCACCCGGTGACCGCCACCGCGGACGTCGCCGTCCAGGGCCCGCTCACCGAGGCGCTCGCGCGGATCGCGGGCGCGATGCGCGAGACGGCCACCGTGCCCCTCGCCCACCGCACCCTCGACCTGCACGCCAAGCTGGAGTACGCCAACCCCAACGGCAGCTCCAAGGACCGCTCCGCGTACTGGATCCTCAAGCGCGGCGTCGAGCGCGGCCACATCACCGAGCGCACCACCGTGGTCGAGTCGTCCTCGGGCAACTTCGCGCTGTCGATGGCCTCGTTCTGCCGGGCCCTGGGCATCGCGTTCATCCCGGTGATCGACCCCAACGTCAACGCCTCCACCGAGGCATACCTGCGGCTGACCTGCGACCGGGTGGAGAAGGTCACCGAACGCGACGCCACCGGCGGCTTCCTGGCCACCCGGCTGACCAGGGTCGCCACCCTGCGCGCCGAGCTGCCCGACGTGTTCTGGCCCGACCAGTACGGCAACCCCGACGCCGTCGAGGCGCACTACCTGCTCACCGGCGGTGAGCTGGTGCGCGCGCTGCCGCGCATCGACTACGCGTTCATCGGCGCGGGCACCGGCGGCACCATCGGCGGGGTCTCGCTGCGGCTCAAGGAGGCCCACCCGAGGGTGCGGGTGGTCGCGGTCGACGCGGAGGGTTCGGCGATCTTCGGCGGCGCCCCCAAGACCCGGCGCATCCCCGGCCTGGGCTCGAGCATCGTCCCGCCGCTGATCCACCGGGCCAGTGTGGACGACGTGGTCCTGGTGTCCGAGCCGGACACCGTGCGCGGCTGCCACGACCTGCTGCGCGAGCACGGCCTGTACGCGGGCGGGTCCACCGGCACCGTCTACTCCGCGCTGACCCGCTACTTCGCCGGGCACACCGGCTCCAGACCCACCGTGGTGTTCCTGGCCGCCGACCGCGGCACCGCCTACGCCGACACCGTCTACAACCCGGCCTGGGCCGCCACCCTGCTCGACCCCGTCCCCGCCTGACCCGAACCCCGACCACCCCGAACCCCGATCACGAGCACTGGGAGACCCACACATGACAGCGACCGCAGAACCGACGGCCGACCCGACCCCGGCCCCCGCCGGGCCGCGCGTGCCGCAACTGCGGGTCATCGGCGCGGGCGAGATCGCCGCGCAGGTCGACGCCGACCGGGAGGGCGCGCTCGCCGCCGTCCGCGACGCCTACCTGGCCCACGACGACGGCACCACGGTGAACCCGCACAGCAGCTTCCTGCGCTTCCCCGACCGCCCGCGCGACCGGATCATCGCGCTGCCCGCCTTCCTCGGCGGCGACCGCGAGATCGCGGGCATCAAGTGGATCGCCAGCTACCCCGGCAACACCGAGCACGGCATCCCCCGCGCCTCGGCGATGCTCGTGCTCAACGACCACGGCACCGGCTACCCCTACGCCGTCCTCGAGTCGTCGATCATCTCCGCCACCCGCACCGCCGCGTCCGCCGTCCTCGCCGCGCAGGCACTGACCGGGGGCAGGCGCGCGGGCCGCGTCGGGTTCGTCGGCACCGGCCTGATCGCCGACAACGTGCGCAAGTTCTTCCGCGACCTGGGCTGGGAGGTCGGCGGCTGGCGGCTGTTCGACACCCGCCGCGCCAACGCCGAGCGGTTCGCCGCGGCGATCACCGCCGACGGCATGGGCGAGGTCGAGGTCGTCGACGACGTGTCCGGCGCGTTCACCGGCTGCGACGTCGTGGTGCTGGCCACCGTCGCGGGCGAGCCGCACCTGGGCGACCCGGCCCTGCTGGCGCACAACCCGGTGGTGCTGCACCTGTCGCTGCGCGACCTCACCCCGGAACTCGTGCTGGCCTCGACCAACGTCACCGACGACGTCGACCACGCCGTGCGCGAGCGCACCTCGCTGCACCTGGCCGAGCAGGTGGCGGGCAACCGGGACTTCGTGCACGGCACGATCAGCGACGTGCTGCGCGGGCGGTTGACCCCTGAACCGGGCAGGCCGGTCCTGTTCTCCCCCTTCGGGCTCGGCGTGCTGGACCTCGCGGTCGGCGGCTGGGCCTACGACCGCGTGCTCGCCGGTGGCGGCGGCCAGGCCGTGCCGGACTTCTACACCGGCGCCGTCGGCTGACCCGCGTCCCATCGACCCGGGACCCCTGCCCGGGGTCCCGGGTCAACAGCGATCACCGGCCGGGACGACCCCTAATTCCCCGGACTTGCGCACCCCGCGGCTGATACGGTTCGGCCGGAGTACCACCGCGGGCTGCCCGTCCCGGCCGACGGCGAACACCGGCCTCCCGGCGAGCCCTGCACGCAGGGAGAGCTGTGGCTGACAACGAAGACGTTGAACTGGGCGCCGACACGGGGCTGGGCGCGGGGAACCCGCTGGACCCCGACCTCGTCGCGGTGTACCAGGTGCTGCTGGAGGCACCGCTGACCACAGAGGAGTGCTCCGACCTGGTCGGCAGGCCGCTCACCTCCGAACTGGAGCGGCTGGCCGCGATGCGGCTGGTGCGACCGTCCCTGGTGGAGCCGGGGCGGTGGGAGACCGTGGCCCCCGACGCCGCCATCGCCGCGATCCTCGCCCCCGTCCAGGCCCGCGCGCACGCGCTCGCCCTGCACAGCGACGCCGTCCGCAAGACCCTGGGCGGCCTGGAGACGCTCTACCAGGCGGCCTACCGCAAGCAGTACGCCCAGTCGAGCACCGAGATCGTGCGCGGCGGCGACCAGGTCCGCCAGCGGCTCAGCGACCTGGCCACCAGGGCGACCCACGAGGTGGTCGCCGTGCACCCGACGATGGCCCCGGTCGAGGTGTTGCGCGCGGGCCTCGAACTCGACCGCGGCCTGCTCGACCGCGGCATCGACTACCAGGTGGTGTGGCCGCACTCGGCGCGCCGCCAGCAGGACGCCATCGACTACATGCGACTGCTGCGCGACCTCGGCGGCACCGTGCGCACCGCGGCGATGCTGCCGTCGCGGATGATCCTGCTGGACCGCTCGGTCGCGCTGATCCCGCTGCCCGCCGAGGAGGGCCCCGGGGCGGCCATCGTCCGCGACCCGGTGGTCCTGGACTTCATGGTCCGCATCTTCGAGCACATCTGGGAGCGCGCCAGGCCGGTCGAGGAGATCTGCTACGACACCACCGTGTTCGGCGAGATCGAGCTGGCGATCCTGCAGGACCTGGCGGGCGGGCACACCGACGAGGCCATCGCCAGGCGGCTGGGCATCTCCACGCGGACCCTGCGCCGGTACCTGACGACGCTGTTCGAGCGCCTGGGCGTGGAGACGCGGTTCCAGCTCGGCATCGCGGCGATGCGCGCCGGGCTCATCCAGGAGGAGGACGAGGGACCCGGCTCCCCGTGCCCCTGACGCCCCGCGGCTCAGTCCGGGTGCACCCAGTAGGGCAGCGGCGGCTCGTGGCCCGGATCGGACACCCGGGCGGGCTCGACCGCCTCACCACCGGTCCCGGCCACCCCGTTCTCGGTCTCCGCCTCGAAGGACGGGGTGCTCCCGACCTGCACGTCATGGCGACTGCGCGCCCGACCACCGAACCCCGACACCGCTGACTCCTCACCTCGTGGCCGCCCCGACGCCGGCCCCGTTTCCCATCATCGGGGACGGGTGCGCGGTGTGCGCCCGGGCGCCGTGTCTGGTCGAGGACTGTCCGCTTCCGGTCGGGGCGGGCCACGGCCATGACCCGTTCGGCGGAGTGCGCGGGGCCGTTCGGGTGTGCGAGAAAGGGTGTCCGGCAGTTACCGGCCATCCTTTCCGAATTTGTTGCGCGCGGCACCGATCACGCTGGCCAGAATTTGACACGGCCTGACCCGGTTCGGACAGGTGAATCACCTGCCAAACCGCGGCAGCATGCGGTTGATTGGTGACAGCGCCCCGAGCCGCACACCGCCAGCGGAAAACCGGACCAGGGCACAGAGCAACCGCCACGAGAGGAACACCCCATGCGCCGCCTGCTGTCCGCCATCGCTGTCGCCGCCGTCGTCTCCGCCCCCGCCGCCGTCGCGTTCGGCCCGGACCTGTTCGCCCAGCCCGAGGCGCCGACCTCGACCGATGCGCCGCAGAGCGCCGGTGTCGAAGGCGGGCTGACCGTCGTGCTGCCCCTCGGCCTGTTCTGGCCGAACGCCTGAGAGACGACCCGCGGGCCGCAACCGACCTGCATCGAAAAAGCGGACGCAATTCCGCGCGGAAAACCCGCCGTACAGGCGGTTGAATCCAACTGTTCACCGAATGTCAGGGGGAACGATGACGGAAACACTCGACCACCCGGTGGCTTTATCCGGGCGACCCTCGATTCCGGCCCAGGTGCGAGAGCGCTTTCCCGCCCCGGGTCTCGGCGCGCTGACCCAGCGCGTGCTCGTCGGCGTCAGCCGGGAGATCACCGTCCTGGCCACCACCTACCGCCCGGGCGCCCCGGAGTTCTCCCGGGAGGTCGCCGAGACCATCCTGCGCCGCGGTGGCACCGTGCGCGTCGTCCTGGCCACCGACCTGCTGGCCGTCGACGCGGTCTCCGACCACGCGGGCTGGCTGGCCGCACGCGGCGCCCCGCCCCGCACCGCCGACCGCGTCCCCCTGCACACGCTGCTGATCGACGACGACCTGGCCGTGGTGACCGATCCCACCGGTGAGCGCTTCGTCCGCGAACCCGCCCGTCTCGACGCCCTGCACGCGACCGCCGAGCGGCTGTGGGCCCGCGGCGTCCCCCTGGCCCACCTGCCCCGCTCGCGGCCGCGCACCGAACAGGTGCTGCGCCTGCTGGCCGAGGGCCTGACCGACGAGGCCGTCGCCCGCCGCATCGGCGTCAGCGTGCGCACCGTCCGCAACGACATCGCCACCACGATGACCGGGATGGACGCCCACAGCCGCTTCCAGGCCGGGGTCCGCGCGGCCCAGCTCGGCCTGATCTGAGTCCCGCACCCTCGACCGGCCCACGCGTTCCGCGTCCCCGCCACCGGCTGCCTGAGCAGGTTGACTGAAGTTGTGTCTGCGACCCACGTGGATTCCCTGCGAACGTGAGATACCCCGTCGGGTTGGAACCGGTCACCACACCTGGACCAACCCGACGAGACGACAACAAGTACGCGCCCGGCGCACACCTGCGCCACCCTGCCCCTGCACAGCACCACGACCTGTTCACCGTCCCGCGCGGACACGGGCGAATCGCCGCCCGCATCGTCATGATCCCGCTGTCCGCAGCCGCGACGAGCGCCGCCGAGATCGCCGACCTGCCGCACCACAACCCGGTCACCGTTCGGCGGTGGATCGACCGACACACCCGCGAAGGCCTCGACGCACTGCCAGACGGGCCCCGCAGCGGACGACCCGCCTGGGCAGCTCCCGCTTCGGGCACCGCATCCGCACCCTGCCGCACACCCCGAAAGCCTGGACCACCGCCCGCCTCTGGCGGGCCGCCGGACAACCCGGGATGAACCCGCGCACCTTCCACCGGCGGCTGCCGACCTCACCAGAGCGCTATCCGTCGGGCAGGATCAGGCGGCCGCCGAGGGAGAAGGGGGCCAAGGCCGAGAGCGTGTTCGACAGCGGCGGTGAGGGCGGCGCTGGCACGACCCGTATCCCGGCAGCGCGTGCACACCCCTGGCCGCCGCCGCCCGGCGCACCACTCCGACTCGTCTCGCTGACGACCTGGTCGGCGAACTGGATGTCCCCAAGAACCACTGTTGGCGGCCGTTCCAGCTCGCCTTCGACCTGCTCAACCTGGCGCCTGCTGACCATCCAGCAGTTCGAGCGCGCCGCCACGCCGATCTGCGCCGCCGAAGTCCTGCGCCGCGGTGACGAGGCCAAGTGGAAGACCGAGTCGTTCCGGCTGGGGCTGTGGGTCGGTGGTCGGGTCACGCCCAACCGCACCGACGACGCCGCCGAGTGGGCTGCCGAGGTGCACAGGCCCAGTGGTCGGGTGCGGCTTCTGTCAGCTGAGGACGACCAAGTCGTCGGGGTTGTCGGTGGGGAGGGTGGGTTCGGCGGTGACGGTGATGGAGGTGGAGAGGAGGTCTGTGTTGTTGGGGGTGGTCAGGAATGCCGTGTCGGCGGCGTCGCGGCCGGTGGCTATGCGGAGGAGGGATTGGCGGGGGGCCAGGTGGGTGGCGTCGAAGACGTGCCAGCGGTCTTCGATGGCTGCTTCGAAGACGGCGTGGAAGTCCATGGGGGAGAGGCCGGGGGCGTAGACGGAGACGAAGCGGGCGGGGACGTCGACGGCTCGACACAGGGCCACGCACAGGTGGGCGTAGTCGCGGCAGACGCCCTGGGTGAGGAGGAGGGTGTCGACCGCGTCGTCGGTGGGGCCGCTGGAACCGCCCACGTAGGACAGGTGTTGGGCGACGTGGGTGACTATGGCGCGGACCTTTTCCGCGTTGTCGGTGCTGGTGCCGATGATGCGGGTGGCGTAGCCGCCGAGGCGGTCGGAGGGGCAGTAGCGGCTCGGGCGCAGGTATTCGATCCGCTCGGCCTCGGTGACCGCGGCCAGTTCGACCTCGGCCACGCCGGTGCCGTACCGGTGTGCCGCTCGGTAGCGCAGGGTCAGGTCGCCGGGGTTCGCGTCGACCACGTGCAGGCGGGTGCCCTGTGGCATCGCCACCACTCGCGGTGGACCCGGTGCGCCTTCCACCAGCAACTCCTCGTCCCCGGGGGGTCCGGCGGCGGCCACCGACACGGTGACCGGGCCCGACTGCGTCAGGCGCAGTCGTAACTCGACGTCGATTCGGCAGATTTCCAGCATTCCTCCATCATCGGGTAACGGGCACCTTCCCGCCTAGACGCCACCGCTGCCACCACGGCTGCCGGACCACCACCACGCTGCCGCTGCCACGCCATCACCACCGCTGCCGCGCCGCGCTGGCGCCGCCATGCTGCTGCCGTGCTGTCGCCGCGCCGCTGCGGTGAGATGCGTGGGGGGCACTGGGCCGGCATGGTGGGTGGCTGGTGTGGTGGGGTGCCCTGGGCGGGAAGCTGTTGCAGCGGCGGGAAAGCGGCGAGGTGGGTGGGGGAGTGGTGGGGTGGGTCAGGTGTCGTCCACGGCGGGGATGGCGTCTCGGCCGACCAGGGGTGCTGTGGTTTCGGTGAGGAGGCGGCCGCTGACGTCGGGGTCGCAGGTGAGGCGGGGGAGGCGGGCTCGGATGGCGGCGGGGGTGCGCTGGTGGGCGGTGGCCAGGGATCGGATGACCTCGGTGGCCGGGTCCGTGGGTGGGTGGGACAGCCAGGCCTCGCGGAGGGCGGTGTCCTCGTCGGGGGTCCAGCGCTGGTTGGCGTTGCCGACCGCGCTGCGGCGGGGGCGGCGTTTCTCGAAGCCCGCGATCGCCGTGAGGGACTGGTGCAGGAGGCGGGCGGATTCGGTGGCGCCGCCCGGGGGGAGGGTGAGGGTGCCCTCGGCGACCTTGGTGCCCGACTCGTCCTCGCCGGTGAGGTCGATGGCCAGGGCGCCTTCGGCGTCGGCGTTGACGGTCAGGGTGTAGGTGATGTTCCGGGCGGTGCTGGTGTACTCCAGGGTGAATGTCATGGGGGAGAAGGTAGGGCGGTTCGCGGGATCGCGCGAAAAGTTGTCCACAGGGTCTTGACAGGGGCTGGGGACGGCGTCAGGGGTCTCGGCGGTGGCGGCCGACCTCGTGGGGTTCGTCGTCGGTGTCCAGGGGAGCCGGGGGGCGGTTGCGCTCCTCGCGGAGGATGGTGTCGAGGGTGTGGTTCGCGCGGCGCAGCCGCCAGACCAGGAACACCACGACCGCTGTCGCGGCCAGGAGCCACAGTGCTGTCGTCACCCTGCTCACCGCCTCAGCCGTTACTCGTGGTCCCGTCTGGTACCCCCCAGGTTCCCATTTCATTCACAGGGGCGCACCCGTTCGGCGGCACTTGTTTCCCTCCGGGGGATGGATTCCGCCCGTATGGGTGAGTCGGATCTACACGGTGGGTCAGGTGGGGCGGGGCATGGTCTCGCGGGCGGGCAGCCAGGCCAGCACCGCCGCCACGACCAGGAAGCCGGAGGCGGCGAACGCCACCCGGTAGGAGAAGCCGTCGACGAGCAGGCCCGCCGCGACCGGGCCGATGATGGCGCCCAGGTCGGCGGCCATCTGGAAGGTGGCGAGGACCTGGCCGCCTCGGGCGCCGGTGCCGATGACGTCCGCCACGGCGGCTTGCTGCGGGGGTGTCAGCACGCCCGTCCCCAGGCCCGCGACCACCGTGGCCAGCAGGAACTCCGGGACGGTGGTGGTGTACCCCACCCACACCATCGCGCCGCCGGACACCACGAGGCCGATCAGCACCAGCGGTTTGCGCCCCCACCGGTCGGACAGCCGCCCGGACACCAGCAGCATCACCACGTTGCCCGCCGCGAACACCGACAGGGCGGTGCCCGCGAACGCGCCGTCGCGCTCCAGCACCTCGACGATGAACAGCGGCATCAGCGATATCCGCACGCCGAACACCGCCCAGCCGTTGGCGAAGCTGGACACGAGGGCCGCCCGGTAGCCGCTCACGCGCAGGGCGGCGCGCAGCGGGAACGTCGGACCCCGGTCGTCGCCGTGGGTGATCAGGGTCGACCGGCGGAGCAGGAGCCACACGAACGCGATGGCCACCAGCAGCGAGACCGCGTAGACGAGGAACGGGGCGCGCACCGAGATGGTGATCAGGCTGCCGCCGACCAGCGGGCCCGCCACGTTGCCGAGCAGGAAGCTGGTGCCCCACAGCCCCGAAGCCCGGCCGCGCAGGGTGGGTGGGGTGAGGTGGATCAGCAGGCCGACGCCGGAGACGGTGAACATGGTGGAGCCGGTGCCGCCGAGCGCGCGGAAGACGAGCAGGTGCCAGTACTCGGTGGCGAACGCGCAGGCGCCGGTGGAGACGGCGACGACCAGCAGGCCCCACAGGTACACCCGGCGCTCGCCCAGCCGGGTCACCAGGCGCCCGCCGACCGGGGCGAAGGCCAGCCGGGCGACGGCGAACGCGCTGATCACGATCGAGGCCGCCGTGACGCTCACGTCGAAGCCGCGCGCGAACGTGGGCAGGGCGGGCGCGACCAAGCCGAACCCGACGGCGATGACGAAGTTGGCGGCGACCAGGACCCACACCTCGCGGGGCAGGGTCCGCGTCGCCGCGGTCGTCGGTGCCGCGCCCACGCTGGTGCTCCCATCCCTCGGCCGGGAAAACTATATGCCCGATCGGCCCGCGGACTGTCACGACGGGTGTGGTTGGGGGTACCTGGCAGGAGTCATCCCCCGAATGAAGGAATCCCCACGATGTCGGAACCTGTCGAGACCATCCAGGTCGTCTCCGTGCTCGCCAAGCTGGCCGAGGCCGAGCGGGACGCCCGTGAGCTGTCCACGGACGAGTCCTACCGCGCGGGCCAGGCCGCCGGGTTGGAGCTGGCCCAGCGCATCGTGCGCGAGCTGGCCGGGCTGCCGGTCGAGGCCGACTCCGGCCGCGTTTGACCGAACCGACCGGGGCGGGCACCCCCCCCGAAAGCCCGCCCCGGTCCGGTCAGCCCACGTCGCGCCTGCGGAAGGCGGCGAGCCCGGCGACCACGGCGAGCACCCCGATCGCGGTCAGCCACACCAGCGGCGTCGCAGGCACCCCCGGGCCGGGGACCTTCGGCACGTGGGTGAACGGCGAGACGTCGAGCACGGCCTGGCCCAGGTTCAGCGCGGGCCCGAACAGCCCGATGCCCACGACGACCCCGACCACGGCCCAGGACCCCGCCGCGGACAGGGTCGGCAGCAGCCCGAACAGCAGCGCGGCCGCCCCGGCGACGACCCACACCGCGGGCAGTTGCGCGATCGCCCCGCCCACCGCGTGCCCGAGCTGGGTGTCGAGGTCCCCGGCGCGCAGGCCGTGCGCCAGCCCGGCGCCGAGCCCGGCGGCGGTGAGCAGCAGCGCCGACCCGAGCAGCGCGAACACCAGGTGCGCGCCCATCCAGGCGGTCCGGCCGACCCCGGCCGTGAGCACCGGTTCGGCGCGGCCGCCGGTCTCCTCGGTGCGCAGCCGCAGCGCGACCAGGACGGCGTAGACCGCGACGACCATGCCGAACACGCTGCCGATCAGCGCCAGGTAGGTGTCGACGATGCCCTGCGCGCCGCCCATCCGCTCGAAGATCCCGCGCACCTGCTCGCTGTCGCCGAGCAGGCCGCCGATGCCGTCGGCGATGGAGCCGAAGACCGCGCCGATGACCGCCATGGCCACGGTCCAGCCGATCAGCGCGCCGCGCTGCAACCGCCAGGCCAGGCCGAGCGGTCCGCGCAGCGAGGGGGGCGCGGTCGGCGGTCCCGGCCGGGTGGGCAGCAGACCCGCGCCCAGGTCGCGGCGGGGGAGCAGCAGGTACCCGACGGTGCCCACGACCACCGCCACGAGCAGCGGGATGAGCAGCACCCACGGCCGTTCCCCGGCGAACGGGCGGGCCAGTTGCGCCCAGGACAGCGGGGAGAGCCAGGACAGCCAGGACGCGCCCGGGCTGGAGTCGCCGACCGCGCGGAGCAGGAACGCCACGCCGAGGACCCCGCCCGCCAGCCCGTTGGCCGACCGCGAGTACTCGGTGAGCTGCGCGGTCACCGCGGCGACGGCGGTGAACGCCAGCCCGGCGCCCGCCATGCCCGCGCCGAAGGTGAGCGAGCCCGCCGCGGGCAGCCCGGCGCCGATCATGGTGACCGCCTGCACCGCGCCGATCACCGCGCTGGTGCCCGCCGCGACGGCGACCGCCGCGGTCAGCGCCGCGTACCGCCCGACCACCGCGGACCCGAGCAGCTCCAGCCGCCCGCTGTCCTCCTCGGCGCGGGTGTGCCGGGTGACGGTGAAGACGGCCATGAGGCCCAGGAACAGGGCGAGGAACACGCCGTAGCGCCAAGCGGTGAACCCGCCGGGCGTGGTCAGGTCGAACGCCTTGCCGTAGATCACCGCGATGGACGGGTTGCCGCCGCCGCTGGCGTTGAGCGTCGCGCGGGAAGCGGCATCGGGGTACAGGCCCTCGTAGGTCGAGACGGTGCCCACCGGGAGGAACCCGAGCAGCAGCACCCAGATGGGGAGCATGACCCGGTCGCGGCGCAGGGCCAGCCGGATCAGCGCGCCGGTCCCGGTCATCGGCCGGACTCCTGGTAGTGGCGGAGGAACAGCTCCTCCAGGGTCGGCGGTTGGCTGGTCAGCGACTTCACCCCGGACGCGGTCAGCGCGCGCAACGCCCGGTCGAGGTCGGAAGTGTCGACGTCGAAGCGGACCCGGTTGCCCTCGGCCTTGAGGTCGTGCACGCCGGGCAGCTCACCGATGCCGTCGGGCGGGCCGCTGAGGTCGGCGGTGATGCTGGTGCGGGTCAGGTGCCGCAGGTCGGCGAGCGTGCCGGTCTCCACGGTGCGGCCCGCGCGGATGATGCTGACGCGGTCGCAGAGGGTTTCCACCTCGGCGAGGATGTGGCTGGAGAGCAGCACGGTGCGGCCGCGGTCGCGCTCCTCGGCGACGCACCGCTGGAACACCGACTCCATCAGCGGGTCGAGCCCGGAGGTGGGTTCGTCGAGGACGAGCAGGTCGACGTCGGAGGCCAGGGCGGCGACGAGGGCGACCTTCTGCCGGTTGCCCTTGGAGTAGGTGCGGCCCTTCTTGCGGGGGTCGAGGTCGAAGCGGTCCAGCAGTTCGTCGCGGCGGCGCCGGTCGAGGCCGCCGCGGAGCCTGCCGAGCAGGTCGATGACCTCGCCGCCGGAGAGGTTCGGCCAGAGCGAGACGTCGCCGGGGACGTAGGCGAGCCTGCGGTGCAGCTCGGTGGCGTCGCGCCACGGGTCGCCGCCGAGCAGGGTGACCTCGCCCCCGTCCGCGCGCAGCAGGCCCAGCAGGACCCTGATGGTGGTCGACTTCCCGGAGCCGTTGGGGCCCAGGAAGCCGTGCACCTCCCCCGTCCGCACCGACAGGTCGAGACCGTCGAGCGCGCGGGTCCGGCCGAACGACTTGACCAGGCCGGACACCGAAATTGCCGTTGTCATGATTCACAACGTACTCGTATTTCACAACTTTGTGAATGTTTTGAGGGGGATAAGGTAGGCTGATGGGGTGAGTGAAGACGCGGTGGCCCAGTTCGTCGAGCGCCTCGCCCTGCTGATGGCCGAGGCGGGCATGGCGCGGATGCCCGCGCGCGTGTTCGCCCGCCTCCTGGTGACCGACTCGGGGCGGATGACGGCACCGGAGCTCGCCGCCGCCCTCCAGGTCAGCCCGGCGGCGATCTCCGGCGCGGTGCGCTACCTCGACCAGGTCGGACTGGTCACCAAGGGGCGGGTGCCGGGGGAGCGGCGCGACCACTACCAGGTCGGCGACGGGGCCTGGGTGGAGGCGATCGTCAACCGGGACAAGCTGCTGGTGACCTGGGCGTCGACGATGGCGGAAGGGGCCGGGGTGCTCGGCCCCGGCACCCCGGCGGGGGAGCGGATGGCGCAGTCGGCCCGGTTCTTCGACTTCCTGCAGCGGGAGATGGTGGACCTGATCGACCGGTGGCGGGCCGAGGAGGCCGCGCGGTCGTGATCAGCTCGCGGCCTGCTCGCCGAACGCGCGCACCAGGCGGGCGCGGGGTCGCGCGGTCCAGCGGTTGACCGGGGTCAGCCGCCGGGGCAGCTGTTGTCGCCGCCGCTGTGCTCCTGGCACACCGCGGGGCCTCCCGGCTCGAACGCGGGTCCGGCCGGGGCCGGGGTGTGCGGGCGGCTGCCGAGCCACACCAGCAGGACGGCGACGAGGAAGGTCGTGAAGAACCCGGCGAACCCGCCGCGGCGCAACCACACGGCCAGCACCAGGCCCGCCGCCGAACCGCCGACGCCCAACCAGAAGGCGGCGAACAACCACCCGCTACCCGTCTCCCAGTCCGCGGTCGCGCTGCCGAACAGCCGGACCGACTCGCTCACGCCCGCCAGCGCCAGCCACGGCACACCGATGAGGACGCCGGTGGTGAGCAACGCCAACAGCAGGTGCGGCCACACCGGCTCGGTCTCCACTTCACCCATCCGACCAGTCTGACCGAGCGGTGCCCTCGCAGGCGCCGTTCCGCGTTGTCGGCACGTGATCCCGGTACAACGACGGAAGCGGTCGGCGTCCCGGGGACTCCGAGAACGTCGACCGCTTCCGTGGGACCTCAGACGAGCGCCGGTTCCCTGGTCTCCTGCTCCAGCAGGGGCGGGGTGCCGGGGGCGTTCAGGACCTCGTCGTCCAGCAGGTTCTCCGAGCGGGCAACCAGGACCGGGACGGTGATCTGGCCCGCGACGTTGGTGGCGGTGCGGATCATGTCCAGGATCGGGTCGATGCCGAAGACGATCGCCACGCCGGTCGCCACGACCTCCGGGGGGAGGCCGATGGTGCTCAGGGTCAGCGTCAGCATGGTGAACCAGCCGGTCGTGCCCGCCGTGGCGAACGCGCCGAACACGGCCACGGCGACGATGCCCGCGTACTGCCAGAAGCTCAGCGAGACCCCGAACAGGTTGGCGATGAAGATGGTGCCGATCGCCGGGTACAGGGCGGCGCACCCATCCATCTTCGTGGTGGTGCCCAACGGGACGGCGAAACCGGCGTAACCGGGTTCCACACCCAGGTTGACGGCCGTCTGCCTGCTCAGCGGCAGCGTCGCGCCCGAGGAGCGGGAGACGAAGGCGAACTGCAACGCGGTCCAGGCCTTGCCGAAGAACTTCACCGGGCTCACCCCGCCGACGGTGCGCAGCAGGATCGGGTACACCACGAACAGGACCAGGAGCGCGGCCACGTACACCGCCGCGATGAGCGAGAGCAGCGGCTTGACGAACTGGTTGCCGTAGGTGGCGAAGGCGGTGCCGATCAGGCCGAGGACGCCGAGCGGGGCGAGGCGGATGATCCAGCCCAGCAGCTTCTGGATGATGTCGAACGCCGAGCGGTTGAACGCGACGAACGGGGCGGCCTTCTCGCCCAGGGTGTAGGTGGCGATGCCGACCAGGACGGCCACGAACACCACCTGCAGGATCTCGCCCTCGGTGAAGGCCGAGAAGATGTTGCTCGGGACCAGGCCGTTGAGCACGGTCAGCCAGTCGCCCTGCGCGCGGTCGGCCAGCTTCTCCACGGTGGCCGCGCTCGGTTCGACGTCGACCCCCTTGCCCGCGCCGCTGATCAGGCCGACGGCGATGCCGATCAGCACCGCGATCAGCGAGGTGATGCCGAACCACAGCAGCGTCTTGCCGCCGAGCCGGGCGGCGGTGCGCGGGCCGCCGAGGCCGCGCAGGCTGTTGATGCCGACCACGATCGAGGTGAAGACCAGCGGGATGACGGTGAACTGCAACAGGCTGGTGAACACGTTGCCGATGGTCTTGAGCGTGGTCGTCAGCCAGGCGGTGTCGGTCTGCTTGGCGACGAAGCCGAGGACCGCGCCGAGCACGAGGCCCGCGAGGACCGCCAGGCCGAAGTACAGGCTGCGCCGGGAGCCGGATCGCGGCTCGCGGGTCGCCGCCGTGGGCACGTCTGTGGACATGGGTGCTCCAGGGGAGGGATGAGGCAGGGGTGGGGTGGGCGGGTCCGGCTCAGCGCGGACAGAGCGAGCTGGCCTGCCGCCGCAGATCGACGTGCAGGCGCTCGGTCAGCGCGGTCCCCCGGAAAGTGCTCATCACCGTGAGCCAACCAGTTGTTCGGTGAATTACTTCCGCCGAGCGGTCGAGACTGCCGTCACTCCCACGAGGTGGAACACCGCAGGTGGTGCCGGGTCGTGCGCAGTCGGTAGTGGTTGAGCCCATCACGGCGGGGCACCTGCCCAGAGCCGTGAAGTAATCTCAATACCCGGATTGTGGGGTGCACTCGCATCACCCCCGGGCCGACACTGGTCGCCCTGGGACTCGGTGGTCTCCCCGTCTCGCAGACGGGAGCGGCGGTCGCCGTCTCCGGCCCCACCCTGCTCCCTGGAACGTTCTTCGGCGCCAACAGCGAACTGCGCGTGGCCAACGACTCCGGCGTGCTCGTAGGCGAACTGGACTACCGGCTCACCCTCTGGAAGGGCGGGCGGACGACGGTGCTCACACCGTTGCCCCCGGGGGGAGCATGCCCGATTCGGTGCGATGAACAACCGGGACGAGTCGCCGCCGTCGCCTTCCCCAGTGCGGAGCGGATCGCGACCAAATGCACCGCGTCGGGCACCTGCGCCCGCTGCCCGAGCTGCCGGGCACGATCACGTCCGAGCCAACGGCCATCAACGACGCGGGTGTGGTCGTGGGACGGGCGGAGGTGCGCGTGAGCCCGTCGGAGATCATGAGGGTCGCCGTGGTCTGGCGCGACGGCGCGGTGGAGGAGCAGGCGACGGGTCGGCCCCGCAACACCTACCGCTTCGACATCACCGGGATCACCGACGTCGGCTGGTCATCGGGATCAGCGGGTACTCTCCGCCCATCCCCCTGTCTTCCAGGTGGTCGCGGGCGACCACCTGGAAGATCAACCGCCGATCGGAGTCGCCGCCTTGGCGGAGTGGCGGACGACCACCGTCGGTTCCCCGCATAAGCTCAAAAATTTCTCGGTAACAATCGGAAATTGCAAACAGGTGCAAACAGAATTTACCACGAATGACTAAACTTTGGGCTAAATGAAGTGAGTCGCAAAGGGGTTATTTGGTGTAGGTTTTGAAAACCGGTTGCGATGCCTCCGAGTTTGTCGAGGGCTTGCTCGTACGTCAGATTTTTTCGATTGACGTACTTCCGGGTCTTGGGGTGGTTCTCCATTGCTCATGTCTGAGGGGTCAGTTCTTTGTAGTGAAGAGATTTGGCCTTGTTGTCGCTCTTGTGGCCGCGGTGACATCTGGTGGAGCGGGTGTCGCTGTTGCCGAGGCGCAGGCCCCGATCGATGGAGTGCGGGTTGCGGAGAAGGTGTTCTCCTCGGCAAACCCGAAGGTTGTGTGCGACTCGCTGTCGGGTGCCGAACGGGAGGCGTTCGCCGCATCGACGACGGTGGCGAAGTCGGAGGCCCGTGTCGTCGGCAAGGGGATGGGTGTCAACGCGAGTATCACGGTGAATTCGATAGAAGAAACGATGTCGGTGCAGGGGTGCTGGGAGGGTCGAGGGGTGGCCCAGTACTACTTCGTCCTAGGCGTCGGCGGCTGGGACGTCCAGCACCCCACGACCTGCCTGCAGGGTCGGGTGAACGCGAACGGCGTCGACAAGTTGGCGTCGCTTTCCTGCAACATCGGTTGAGAAGTGTGAGACACTGAGGTCATGGCTGCCGTTGAGGGTAATGTCCGAAACGGTGTCGCTGGTTCGACATTTGCCATTATCTGTGGCGCACTGGGAGTCTTGTTTTCAGTGGTTTTGACTTTCTCTTACCCACTGATTGCGCCAGTGGTCGCTCTGGCCGCCGTCGGCGCGCTTGCGTTCTTCGGTGCGCTTGTCATCGACCTGGGGCTGCTCAGCACCGGTAACACAGTGACAACCACCGAGGGTCCCATTTCGACCAATCGGTGACATGGTCATCAGTCGGCATTCCCTGATTTTTCTGGGAATGCCGACTGGTGTGTTCGCGTCAGTCGGCATCGGAGAACCGCATTGCGGCCAACCGGAACGCACCGCTCGCGCTCGTCGAACGAATGGGATTCGAGTAGGGCAGCCTGCTTCCGCGACATGCCAGTACTGCTCGGCACGCCGCCACCGTGCGTTCGGCATCGACCCACGACACACGGGGGTGGCCGACGCTTGTGGGCCTGAGTACCAGGTCGGATTGCGGAATCCATCGGAAGCGAGAGGCCCGCGTGGCTCGGTCGCCGCGTGCTTGCCCCGACGACGACCTCACCTCGCTGACGGTCCTCGACGAGGTGACCCACTTGAATTCGCGCCGCGCTTGCCGTAGTTCCTCGACGTGAGCACTTGGCCGGTGTCGACGTTGTGCTCGCCGCGGTTGACTTGCTCGCCGAACAGCTTCCGGTGCCGTGGAGGGCTGACAAGCGCCGCCCGGCAAGGGCGGAAGTGGGTACGTCGAGGCGTGCTCAGCGACTGCGCAGGGGGAAACCTCGGCCTGGTCCGCTACCACCGACGGCAGGGGTGACTCGTGGTGCGGCGCCGCCGCACCCGCGCAAGCCGGACGAAATCACCGTGCGCTCGCTCGTCCGGCAGCGAGGCAGACCGGCCTTGTCGACATAGTGACCGAGGCTGAGCACCAAGGCGACTGATCGCCAGCGCACCTCGTGCCAGCCCGCCCCTTCCCGGAACGCAACAGCCCGTGGCGTCGCTGACATGTTGCTTGTTCCTGCGACAGACGCTCCAACAGCGTTCACGCTGAGCGTCGTGCCTACTGCATGTCCCCGCCGCCGACCCCCGCTCCGGGTGGTCAGACCCCCCTCCGGTAAGCTCTCCGGCGGAGGATTCGCATAGTGGCCTAGTGCGCACGATTGGAAATCGTGTTGGGTGTTAAAACCCTCGGGGGTTCAAATCCCCCATCCTCCGCCAGCGCGATCCGAACGCCGGTCACCCCCTCGGGGTGACCGGCGTTCCGGCTTTTCAGCTGGCCACGCGGGGGCGGGGTGGGGTGAGGTCGGCGAGGGTGGCGGCGGCCTGGCCCGCGCTCCAGCCCGAGGTGTCGCTGATGGTGGAGCGGCGGACGCGGATGCCGGGGAACATGGCGGCGAACTTGATGTCGACGGCCTGCCTGCGGCGGCCGAGGACGGGCACCAGGCGGGTGTCGCCGGAGATGGCCTCGGTGGTGGCGGTGGTGAGGCGGGTGCGGATGCGGTGGGCGTAGCCGGTGAGGAAGGCGTGCCGGAAGGCGCGGGTGCGGGCCGGGGTGCGCTTCATCGCCTGGGTGGCCTGGACCTGCAACGAGGTGGACAGGAGGGCGGTGATCTCCAGGTCGGTGTGGTGGCCGACCAGGGCGACGCAGCCGAGTTGGGCGTAGAAGACGGCGCGGCAGCGGTTGGCGGTGGCCACGGCGTCGACCAGTTGGGCCTTGGGGCCCTGGTAGGGGCCGGTGAGCCAGATGCGGTGGGCGGAGGCGTCCTGGGGTCGGTCGTCGTGTTCCAGGACGGCCTGTTCGAAGGCGTGGCGGGCCATGAGTTCCTGGGCCTTGGTGGACAGGGCCTCCGCCTCGTCGGGGTACGGGGTGGACTCGGCCTTGGCCAGGAGGGCGCGGACGCGGGCCAGGACGCGGCGGTCGACGCCGTGCGCGCCCGGGGTGGTGGTCGTGGGGGTGCCGGGGGCGGGGATGAGGTGTGGGAGTTGCGGCAGGACCATCAGGGCGGCCAGCAGTTCCACCGCCAGGGCCAGGGAGTGCTCGGTGAACTCGGGGGCCGGGCGGTCGGCGACCCCGAGGTCGAGCAGCTGGGCGCGCCAGGTGGGGTGCAGCTCGCGGGTGGCGTAGCGCTCGCCCTCGTGCGCGATGGCGTCCAGGAGCAGGTCGCGGACGGGCTTGGGGGCGACCGCGGCGACGTCGGCGGGCAGCCAGCCGCGACCCCACAGCAGCTCCAGGGAGTGGGCGAGGGCCATCATCGCGGCGGCGCCCGCGGTGGGCAGGCCGCGGGCCGCCACGTCGCGCACATACGTCGGGACCGGGCGGCGGTCGCCGCCTGCGAGGACGACGGCGGCCTCGGTCAGCCGGGCCGCCAGCACCGCCACCGAGCTCCGGGTCCCTCGATCATATGTTCGCATGGGGGACATGGTGCACCCTCGGTACGACAAAAGTCGTCCAACCCGGGGTTTTCCCTGGTGGACGACTTGTCCGGGCGTGTCCCCGGTGGGGCCGCCGGGGCGGCCCCACCGGTGCGGCTACTCCGCGTCGTCCTCGGCGGCGGCGTGGTCGGCCTGCCCCGGGTTCGGGTCCCGGGCGAGGTCGATCAGCGGGTGGCGCTCGGCGCCCTCCTTGGCCGCGTGCCTGCCGGTGGACTCCCCGTCGCCGTTCTCCGCGGTCGCGTGCTCGGTCGTCACGACATCCCCTTCTTGTCTCCCCTTCTGACAGGGGGCGACATTACCCCTGGTGGGACCGGGTCCACTCGGTGAGAGCGTCCGGTGTGGTCGGCAGCGCGGCCGAGAGCACCTCGGCGCCGCCCGGGGTCACCACCAGGTCGTCCTCGATGCGGACGCCGATGCCGCGCAGCTCCGGCGGGACGGTGAGGTCGTTGGGGTGGAAGTACAGCCCGGGTTCCACGGTGAGGGCCATCCCGACCTCCAGCTTGCCCTCGTTGTACGCCGACTCCCGCGCGTTGGCGCAGTCGTGGACGTCGAGGCCCAGCAGGTGCCCGATGCCGCAGCAGATGTAGCGGCGGTGGTGCTGCCCGTCGGCCTCCAGCGACTTGTCGACCGAGGCCGGGAGCAGGCCCCAGTCGTGCAGGCCCTCGGCGAGGACGCGCATGGCCGCGGTGTGGAAGGCGCTGTAGTCGTTGCCGGGGCGCACCTCGGCGATGGCGGCCAGGTGGGCCTCGTGCACGAGGTCGTAGACCTGGCGCTGCGGGCCGCTGAACTCCCCGGAGACCGGGAAGGTGCGGGTGACGTCGGCGGTGTAGAGGGTGTTCACCTCCACCCCGGCGTCGAGCAGCAGCAGGCCGTCCTCGGGGACGGGCCCGTCGCAGCGGGTCCAGTGCAGGATCGGCGCGTGCGGCCCGGCGGCGACGATGGAGGTGTAGCCGGGGCCGTTGCCCTCGGTGCGCGCCCGGCGGTCGAAGGTCCCCTGGAGCCAGCGCTCGCCGCCCCGGCGCACGGCGGTGGGCAGTTCGCGGGCGACGTCTTCGAACCCGAGGATCGTGGCGTCGACGGCGTTGCGCAACTGGGTGATCTCCCAGTCGTCCTTGGTGCGGCGCAGTTCGGAGAGGACGGTGCGCAGGTGGCCGCTGTGCTCGCCGACCTGGGCGTCGAGGAACGGGTCCACGCCCTTGGCGGCGAGGACGCCGGGCAGTTGCCCGCGCAGCGACCGGGGCAGCTCCTCCAGGGGGCGGCAGGCGATGCCCAGCGCCTCCGCCCAGTCGGCGAGGCGGGGGACGGCGCCGATCCACAGCTCACCGTCGCGGGAGCTGGCGAAGAAGTCGGCCTCGCCGGGGCCCGCGGGTTCGCGCAGGTGCAGCACGGCGTCGTGCCCGCCCTCGTGCGGGACCATGACCAGCACGGCGCCCTCGGCATAGCAGCCGGTGAGCCAGGCGAAGTCGCTGTCGGCCCGGAAGGTGTAGTCGGAGTCGTTGGCCCGGACCGGGGCGTGGCCGGACGCGACGGCGATGCGCGCGCCGGGGAAGGCGGCGGAGAGCCTCGCCCGGTGGGCGGCGGCGGCCTCGGCCGCGCCCGGGACGGTGGTGACCCGGCGGTCGGCCGGTCCCCAGTCGCCGCGAACGAAGTCGCGGAAACCCCGCGCTTGCACCAGCTTCGACGGGTCGCGCCGAGCAGGGCGGTCGATCATCCTGGCACCCCTTCACTTCCGATGTGGCGCCAGCTTAGGTCGTGGTGTCCCCGAGCGGGGTCGGAACCCCGCTCGGTGGCTCCGCACCGCGCGGTCGGGGTGCGCTGAGCAGGCGGACGGGCCCGCACCGGCAGCGGTGCGGGCCCGTCCGGCGTTGCGGGGACTACTTGTTCGGCCAGGGGATGCTGGTCGGGTGGAAGCGCACGACCTGGGGGTCGTGGTCGCTGGCCTGGTCGGCGAACTCGGCGTTGATGTGGACGACGTCGTAGTCCGGCTTGAGGATGAACGGGCTGGTGAGGATGTGGTCCAGCACCTGGGAGTTGCCCTCGAAGACGTAGCTGTACCGCTCGTTCACCGGCAGGGTGTCGATGAGCGTGCGCAGCGCCCTGCCGTCGGTGAGGCGGGCCAGCGCGGGGGAGAACTGGTAGTCGTTGAAGTCGCCCAGTGCCACCACGTTCGCCAGCGGGTCGGCGGCCAGGAGCTTCTTGGCGAAGTCGTTCACCAGGGCTGCCTGGGCGGTGCGCTGGGTCTCGGAGCTGCGCGCGGGCGGCTGGTTGCGTCCGCTGAGCGGCTGGTCGCCGCCCTTGGAGTTGAAGTGGTTGGCGATGACGAACACCGGATGGCCGCGGAAGGAGAACTCGCCGACCAGCGGCTTGCGGCTGGAGTTCCACGCCGGGTCCGCGGGGGCGATGCGGCCGGGGGACACCGAAAGCTGGGCCTGGAACGGGAACCTGCCCTTCACGACCTCGACCGGTGTCGTCGCCGTGCCGCCCGGTCGGTCCACGAAGGACACCCGGGCCGGGTCGAACAGGAACACCACCCGGATGTTGCCGCCCGGCTGACCGCCGTCCGCACCGTTGACCGGGTCGATGAGGCGCCACTGGTAGCGGGGGCCGCCCGCGGCGGCGATGGCGTCGGTGAACCGGGTGAGGGTCTGGTCGGCGGCGACCACGCCGTCGTCGGCGGGACCGCTGTTGTCCTGGATCTCCTCCAGCGACAGGACGTCCGGGGCGGCCAGGTTGCCGACCACGGCCGAGGCCAGGCGGTCGAACTTGGCCTGCGTGTCCACAGGGGACAGGTTCTCCACGTTGTAGGTGGCGATGGCGAGTTCGCCGGTGCGCTTGGCGCGGGTCACCTCGGGCTTGAGGCCGTTGGACTTCAGCGCGCCCAGTTCAGTCGCCTGGATGACGTACCCGCCGAAGCTGCTGAAGTCGACCGGACCCACTGTGGCGCCGGACAGCACGTCGCCGACGTCGCCTTGCGGGAACGGGCGCTGGGCGAACGGGATCAGCGACTGCACCTGCACGCGACCGCTGTTGGGCTGGTCGTAGCCGGTGTAGACCGTGCCGCCGCGCGCGGAGCGGTTCTGGGTCGGCTTGGTGGTCACCCAGATCTCGTTGTAGTCCGAGGTCGGCGACACGAACCGGGCGTCGTCGACCCGGACGCGCATCCCCTCGCGGGACTCCCAGAAGTCCAGCGCGAACGCGGCCGGGTCCAGGGTCAGCGCCTCGATGCCGCCGCCCGGGCTCGGCGCGTACGCGGTGGGCACGGTGTCCGGTCCGAGGACCTCGGCGGCGGGCAGCGGGTTGCCGCTCGACGCGACGGTCCAGGTGGCGCCGGTCAGTTCGGTGGTGGACTGCTGCACCGAGGCGGTGGGCGAGGCGTCGGGGTAGTACTCGTCGACGGTGCCGGTCGCCGACACCGCGTCGCCCACGGCCACCGCCGGGGTGGTGGAGCCGGTGAAGGCGAACAGGCCCTCGCTGGTGGCGGGGTCGGCGTCGGGAGCGGTGTCCTGGAACCAGAAGCCCCGCGCGGAGCCGAACGCGCGGACAGCGGTGACGACCCCCGTGACGCCCGAGACCTTCTTGCCGTCGAACGGCGACAGGCGCGTGGTGCCCTGGACCTCGTGGATGCGCGCGACGACGGGCGGCGGTCCGCCGTCCCCGGGGGTCTCGCCCTTGGAGTTGGTGGGCGACGGCGTGCCGGTGGGGAAGTCGGTGGCGTTGTCGTCGGTGTCGGTCAGCGCGGCGCGGGCGGCCGAGGTGGTGTTGGAGGGGTTCGCCGTGGGGGCGGTCTCGAACACCTTGGCGGCGCTGCCGTAGCCGACGAGGTCGCGGACCCGCGGGTCGGCGCCGCAGTCGGCGGGGGTCTTGCAGGTCAGCGCGGCGGTGCCGTCGACCAGGGCGACGATCCCGGCGGTGCCGGACAGCGGGATGGTGCCGGTGGCGTCCGGGGTGGGGAGTTCGACGGTGCCGCCCGCGCCCTTGGCCTCGGCGACCAGGTAGCGCCCGCCCGCGGGCAGGGCGCCGGTCAGCGGGGTGACCTGCCAGGAACCGGTGGCACCGCTCGAGAGGTACTGCACGCTCCAGCCGTCGAGGGGGACGGCTGCCGCGCCCGCGTTGGCGAGTTCGACGAAGTCGCTGGTCAGGGTGGCGCCGGAGTTCCCACCGCCGCCGTAGACCTCGGCGATCAGGGCGTCGGGACTCGGCGCGGCGGTGGCGGTCGGGGCGGTCGCGGTGGCGATCAACCCGACCGACACCGCGGCCACACCGAGTCGCGCCAGCGGGCGGCGCGCGGTTGAGCTCACGAGGGGTCCTTCCTCCCGGGACTGTGCCCGCATCCTTGCCCGGATGGGTGAAAGGGGAAAGACCAACGACACAAGGATCGGGTAATTTTGCTACCGGAAGTGACACCCAGACCCGATCGGGCGTGTCCGATACCGACGAAAGGCGCAACCCACCCTCGGGTTCGGCGGGCGCCACCCGACCCGGTTCACTCCTCGCCGGAGAACCGCTCCCACGCCGACTGCCGCGTCATCCCCAGCGCCGCGCCGACCTGCGCCCAGGTCGCCCCGGTCGCCCGTGCCTTGCGCACCCAGACGGCGAGGTTCTCCTCCACCTGCGCGCCCGCCGCGGCCACCGGGCCCAGGATGGCGAGCACCTGGTCGAGGGGCATCTCCACCTCCCACGGCAGGACCGCCTCGTGCTTGGCGGGCGCACCCGCGATCACCTCTGCGGCCAGGGCCACGCAACCGTCGCAGATGAAGATGCCCGGCCCGGCGACGACCTTGTCCACCTCGTCCTGGGACCGGCGGCAGAACGAACAGCGGATGGGCATCAAAAGCTCCTGGACCATGCTCATGGAACCCCTCCTCGTGTCAGGCTCGACCTTACAAGCGTCAGGAGACGCCTGACAAGAGAACGAGGGGCGGAAACGGCGGAAGCCGGGTCTCCGTGGAGACCCGGCTTCCGGTGCTGCTGGCGGTGGCGGTGGGATTTGAACCCACGGACGGGGTGAACCGTCACGCGCTTTCGAGGCGCGCTCCTTCGGCCGCTCGGACACGCCACCGCGAAAGACAATACACAGCCGCCCCCGAACGCCACGAACCCGCCCCCTGTCGGGTGGGGGCGGGTTCGTGGGTGGGGCAGCACCGGGGATGCTCCGGTCGGGAACGCTCACGCGCGAGGGCTGCGCTCACCCCGGGGGGTGACGGCGTTCCCGGTCGGGATCAACCCGGGTCAGGATCGGCTCAACCCCTGCCGCTGAGCCTGTCCTGGGCGTCGTGGACGGCGCCTGCTGCCTTGTCCCGCAGGTCGTGGCCGGACTCCTTCACCTGACCGGTGACCTGGTCCTTCTTCCCCGCGTTCTCCAGATCCCTGTTGTCGGTGGCCTGCCCGAGCTTCTCCTTGACCTCGCCGACGACCTGCTCGGCCTTGTCCTTGGCCTTGTCGAAAACGCTCATGGCTTCCTCCTCTTCCCGCGAGGGCTGCGTGCCCCTCGCACCGGAGGGGTTGCCGGGATTCGGCCTGATTCCACATCATTGTGACCGGCGTCACCTGTTTCGGCGGTCGGCGAAGAACTCCGCCAGGAGCGCCGCGCACTCGCGTTCCAGCAGGCCACCGACCACTTCCGGGCGGTGGGTGAGGCGCCGGTCGCGGACCACGTCCCACAGCGAGCCGACCGCACCGGTCTTCGGTTCCCAGGCGCCGAACACGACCCGGGACACCCTGGCGAGCACCGCGGCACCCGCGCACATCGTGCACGGCTCCAGGGTTACCGCCAGGGTGCAGCCGGTCAGCCGCCAGCCGTCGCCCAGGACCGCTGCGGCGGCGCGCAGGGCCAGCACCTCCGCGTGGGCGGTCGGGTCGCCGAGGGCCTCGCGGGCGTTGTGGGCGGCGGCCAGCGCGGTGCCGTCGGGGGCGAAGACCACCGCGCCGATCGGGACGTCACCGGACGCAGGGGCGCCCCGCGCCGCCGCGATGGCGGCGCGGACCAGGTCCTCGTCGCCGGTCACTACTTCAGGACGGCGTCGAGGACCTTGCTGAACTCGGCGTCGAAGCCGATCCGCTGGGCGATCATGCTGAGCTGCTCGTCCGGGTACAGGTCGATCTCGTCGATGATCACCTGCAGCTCCGGGGCGGGCAGGCCCAGGTCGGCCAGGATGTCCAGCGACCCCTCCGGCCAGACCTCGTCCTCGTCCTCCGGCGGGTCGACCCGCAGCTCCTCCAGGGCGTCCGCGGCGATGTCGTAGTCCAGCGCGGCGGCCGCGTCCGACAGCAGCAGCGACACCCCGCTCGGACCCGGCCGCAGCAGCAGGAAGAACTCGTCGTCGACCGCCAGCAGCCCGAACACGGCCCCGGTCGACCTGATCTTGCGCAGCTCGCCCACCGCCGCGTCCAGCTCGCCGAGGGCGGACGAATCCATCGGATCGCACCGCCATTTGCCGTCCTCCCGGACGACCGCAACACCGAAGCCCGGTACCGGCTCCTGATCCGACATGTGCACACCGTATTCGGCTCGGTGGTCACCCGGAAGAAGCAGTCCCTCCAAGAGCGGGTCGGTGCCACTATCAACAGCATGACGGATCCCCGGTTCGCCGGTCTGCTGGAAGCCGCGCACGCCCTGCAACCCAGGACGGTGGCGCTGCGCCGGGCCCTGCACCGCCACCCCGAGCAGGGGTTGGCCGTGCCCGCCACCCAGGCCGCGGTGCTGGCCGCCCTCGACGGCCTTGACCTGCGGGTCCACACCGGTGAGGCGCTCGGTTCGGTGGTCGCGGTGCTCGACGGGGACGAGCCGGGACCGGCCGTGCTGCTGCGCGGGGACATGGACGCCCTGCCGCTGGAGGAGGAGACCGGGCTGCCGTTCAGCTCCACCGTGCCGGGCTCGATGCACGCCTGCGGGCACGACACGCACGTGGCGATGCTCGCATCGGCGGCCCGGCTGCTGCACGAGCGGCGGTCGCGGCTGCGCGGGTCGGTGGTGTTCATGTTCCAGCCGGGCGAGGAGGGCCACCACGGCGCCCGGCACATGCTGGAGGAGGGGCTGCTGGACGTGGCGCCGGTGGAGCGGGCGTTCGCCATCCACATCACCTCGAAGGAGAGCAGCGGCGTCCTGCGGTGCAGGCGCGGGCCGATCATGGCCGCCGCGGACGCGTTCCGGGTGGTGGTGACCGGCCGGGGCGGGCACGCCTCCGCGCCCGCCGACGCCCTGGACCCGGTGCCCGCCGCGGCGGCCATGGTCGGCGCGCTGCAGACGGTGCTGACCCGGCGGATCAGCGTCTTCGAGCCGACGGTCGTGACCATCGCCCGGATCACCGCGGGCACGACGAACAACATCATCCCGGAGACCGCGGAGCTGGAGGGCACGCTGCGCACCCTGTCGGAGTCGGCGCGGAGCACGATGCTGGCGGAGATCCCGAAGGTCTGCGCGCACGTCGCCGAGGCCCACGGCTGCACCGCGGAGGTCTTCGTCGACCGGGGCTACCCGGTCACCGTCAACGACGACGACGTGGCCGACCGGGTCGCCGGGGTGGCGGCGGAGGTCCTGGGCCCCCGGAACTCCAGCACCATGCCCAACGCGGTGATGGGCGCGGAGGACTTCTCCTACGTCCTGCGGGAGGTCCCCGGCGCGCTGGCGTTCCTCGGCGCCTGCCCGCCGGGGCAGGACCCGGCCGAGGCGCCGCCGAACCACTCGAACCGGGTCCAGTTCGACGAGGCGGCGCTGCCGAACGGGGTCAGCGCCTACGCCGCGTTCGCGCTGGACGCGCTGCGCTGACCGGGTGTGCCGGGCTGACCGTCCACTCGCACCAGTAGGTTTGCGCCATGCGTTCGGTGTGTGTGATCGGGTTGGGGCTCATCGGCGGGTCGGTGCTGCGCGCGGCGTCGGCGGCGGGCCGGGAGGCGTGGGGCGCCACCGGCTCCGCGCTCGACGCCGAGGCGGCCCGGGCCGAGGGCCACGCGGTGGAGCTGTCGGTGGAGGAAGCGCTGCGCAGGGCCGCGGCGGCGGACGCGCTGGTGGTGCTGGCGGTGCCGCTGCCCGCCCTGGACGGGGTGCTGCGCAAGGTCGGGGAACTCGCGCCCGAGTGCCTGCTGACCGACGTCGTCAGCGTGAAGGCGCCGGTCGCGGACGCGGTGGCCCGGTACGCGCCGTCCGCCCGGTTCGTCGGCGGGCACCCGATGGCGGGCCGGTCGGTGTCGGGGTGGTCCGCCGGGTCGGTGCGGCTGTTCCAGGACGCCGCCTGGGTCGTGGTGGCCGACGAGGACACCGACCCGGCGGTGTGGCGGGAGGTCGCCGAGCTGGCGCTGGACTGCGGGGCGCACGTGGTGCCCACCACGACCTCCGAGCACGACGCGGCGGTCGCCCGGATCTCGCACCTGCCGCACGTGCTCGCCGCCGTGCTGGCCTCCTGCGGGGCCGACGGCGGGCCGCTGGCGCTGGCGCTGGCGGCCGGGTCGTTCGGGGACGGCACGCGGGTCGCCGCCACCCGGCCGGAGCTGGTGCTGGCGATGTGCGAGGGCAACCGGCCCGCGCTGCTGGCGGCGGTGGACGACGCGCTGGGCAAGCTGGGGGCGGCGCGCGGGGCGCTGGCGTCGACCGGCGCGCTGCGGGCCACGGTGAACGCCGGGCACGCGGGGCGGGCGGCGCTGGAGGCGCAGCGGGCCGCGGGCCGGGCGCACCTGGTGGTCGACCTGGCCGCGGAGGACGCGCTGGAGGAGCTGCGCAGCCTCGGCGCCCAGGGCGGGCGGGTCACCGGGTTCGAGGGCAGCGCGGCCAAGGCGGAGCTGCCGGTCCTGGCGGAGTAGTGCCCGTGTCCGCGCAGCCATTGTGACCGGGGACTCACCCGCCGTAGGTTGAGGCGGTGGAGCCGGACGACTTACCCGAGCGGGTGGCCGTGCACCGGCCGCGGCTGGGTCGGCGGCTGGCGGTGATCGCCGCCGGGCTGGTGGTGGTCGGCGGCGCGGTCGTGGTGCTGCGGACGCCCCCGGACCCCGGCGGCGCCGCGCCGAAGCCGCTCCCCGCCCCGCAGACCGTGGTGAAGGAGTTCGCCGGGGACGGCGTCGTAGTGCCCGCGGTGGGCGCGCGCCCCGCGGCACCCGCGGACGTGGCCGTGTCGGCGGACACCGGGCGGGTGGCGCTGCGGTGGGCGCCCGCGGCAGGCGCGGTCGGGTATGACGTGCGGTGGGGGCAGGGTGGCGGTGGCACTGTCGACAGCAGCGCCCTGATCGCCCAGTCGGCGGTGCAGTTGAACGCGTTGACCGACGACACCCCCTACGACGTCCAGATCCGCTCGGTGGACTCCCACGGCCAGCGCTCCGAGCCCACGGCCATCGTCGTCCGGTCCACGAAGCCCGCCGCGGCACCCGCTTGGTCCTATGTGGATGGATTCGACTCGCGCGTCGTGCCCGACCCGGTCGGGTGGCGGTTGTCGAGCACCACCGACTGCGGGCGGGCCACCCGGGGCGAGGGCACCGACGGCAGGCGGTTGGTCGTCAGCGCCCAGTGCGGCACCGAACCCCTTGCGCTGCGGGCGAAAGCGCCGTTCCGGTTGTCGGGAGGCGCTGAGCCGGGGCGGTTCGTCGTGGACACCGACCAGCCGGGGCAGGACGGCGAACTGCTGATCGACCTCGTGCCCGGCCCCGCCGACCTGATCGACGGCTCGCCGAACGGGACCCCGCCGCCCGCGGAACCGGGGAGGGCGCAGGACGACGGGTCGCTGCCACCGGGGACCGTGCGGGTGCGGGTCGTGGGGAAACCCGCGGGCGGCAGCGTGCAGGTACTGGTCGCGCCCGGAACACCCCGGACGGGGGTCGTGGTGCCGACAACCCCGTTGGAGACACCGGAAATCGGGGTGACTTCGCGCTGGGAAGTGGTGTTCGGCGCGGACGCGGTCCGGGTGCTGCGCGACGGCGTGGTGGTGGGCGGTGGGGACGTCGTACCCGCGTGGCGGGAGGCGACAGCGCTGCTCGGGTTCGTCGGCGGCGGCAGCGGGCTCCACGCGGGGGTGGACCTGGTGGGGTTCGTGGGAGCACCCACGGCGCCACCGGTGCTGGTGGTGCCCCCGGTCGTCGACGGCGGCCGGGTGGTGGTGGCACCGGAAACCGCCGCGACCACGACGAACAGCGGCAAACCGGTCAAGGGGAACCGGGGCGGGCAGATCCGGCTGACGCTGGTGCCGCAGGACTCCGGGGCGGACGTGTTCCAGGTCGAGGTGGCCGGGCAGCGGTACCCGGCCCGCCCCGCCGTCGACGGGCAACCGCGGGCCAGGGGCGTGCGCTACCCGATCGTCGCGGACGTGCCACCGGAAGCGCTGGCGGTGGACTCGGGCGGCAGGCTGTCGGTGCGGGCGGTCGGGCCGGTGCGGCGCGGGGTGGCCGCCACGCGGGTGATCAGCGCGAGTGTCGACCTGATCGCCGAGCCGGGGGCGGTGTCGCCCGCGGCCGGTAGCGGTACCGACGTTCCGTTGCCCCGGACTCGGCCCGCGCTGCCACGGGCCACCACGCGGTTCCTGGACTCGGCGGGGAACCCGTTGGCCGAGGACGCGGGGGTGCCCCGGGGGCGGCTCGTGCTGGAGATCGGGACTGACGGGCAGGCGGGTCAGCGGGCGGGTGGGCGGTTGGCGGGGGTCGCCGGGGTCGAGGTGCGGCTGGACGGGGAGCGGATCGCGGCGATCCCCACGGTGGTGGACGGGCCGGGGGTCGGCGGGACGTGGCGGCTGGCGCTGCCGACGAGCGGGCTGGCCACCGGGAAGCACACCGTCGAGGTGAAGGTGGTGGGTGTTTCCGCGGACGCCGCGTTCGCCGTCACCTACGCGCCGTTCGAACTGGCGGCCTAGGCACGGGGAGTCGCCGCGGTGGTCAGGCGCGGCGGGCCACGCCGGGGTGGTCCACGACGATGCCCTCCCGGTCGACCGCGATGTCCGTGCCGGAATCGCCCCGGGTGACGTTGACGACCGCGCCCCGGTCGGTGATCTCCACCGTGCGGTAGGTCTGGGTGACCAGGGAGACGGCCAGGTCGGGCATGGAGACGCGGACGACCGGGATCTCGAACTCGCCCGCCGTGCGGTGCACGCCCAGCCTGCGGATCGGCAGCGAGGTGAAGGTGACCGCGCCCGCGACGTCCACGGTGACCGCGCCCTGGAACTCGTCGCGCTCGGACTCCGTGCCGTGGTCGACCAGCCAGACGCCGTCCTCGGTGCGGCTCAGCGAGATCTGCCGCTCCTGCGCCGCCGTGGTCGTGCGCAGCAGGAGGCGGCCCGCGGCCTCGCCCTTGTCGATCGAGGCCTCGAAGGAGGCGCTGAACGCCTCGCGGTCGGACTCGGGGTCGGCGGCGGCGATGAGGCGGCCGGAGGCGCGCAGGCGGGTGTCGCCGACCAGCAGCCGGACCGACTCCAGCGTGGTCGGCGGACCACCCTGCCAGGTGATCACCGCCGGTTTGCGCCCGGGCGGGCGGACCCCACCGTCGGGAGGGGTCCGGTCCGCCGCGTCGGGCGTCGTCACGCCTGGTCGCCCTGGGTGCCGTGGGCCTGCGGGCGGTCCGGGATGAGGTCCTGGACCTTGTCCACGACCTGGTCGACCTGCTGCTCGTGGCCGAACTTGCCCTTGACGAACTCGCCCGCCTTCTCGACGCCGTCCTCGATCTTGTCCCCGTGCTGTTCGAGCAGGCCCGCGGCCTTGTTCTTGAGCTCGTTGAAGTCGATGCCCACTGGATGTGCCTCCGCACTGATCTCACGGCCGGACCCTGACGAAGGGTAACGGACCGGTTGTGTTCTTCCCACTCCCGAACGGGACCCAATCTACCTACCGCGCGGAACCGCGCGAGCGGGCCCGGCGACGGCGACCGGTCAGGGTGAACAACCGCCGCGGGCCGCGTTCGACCAGCTCAGGACCGCGCAGCGTGCCCTGCACGGCCACCAGTTCGGCCACCACGCGCTCCAGCCTGCCGGTGTCGGGCAGCGGGTCGCGGCGCGGCGACCGACCACCCCGGACCGCGGCCGCGGCCTCGCGCACGGCGGCGGCCAGGCACGCGGTGTCGGCCGCCGGGACCGGGGAGGCGCCGCGCTCGATGGCCACCGCCAGCCCGGTCACCGCGTCGGCCAGCCGCTCCAGGCCGATGATCACCGGCCACCACGCCGCGGCCGCCCGCCCGGCCGCCGACGGCTCCACGATCGACTGCTGGAAGGCCGTGCGCAGGTCCGACAGCGCCCGGTACACGCTGCGGCGCAGGGTCGAGCGCTCCCGCCGCGACAGCGCCTCCTCGACGTACTCGGCCACCACGTCCAGGGTCGCGGCCAGGTCTTCGCCGACCCGGGGGCGCCTGCTGCCCGGCCAGAGCAGGTAGCCGAAGACGAGCACGATCGCGCAGCCGAGCACGGTGTCGAGCAGCCGGGCGCCGACCAGGCCCCAGTTGCCCGCGTTGGCCAGGTCGAGCTGCACGATCACCAGCGGCGTCACGAACGTGCTGAACATCCCGTAGTTGCGCACCTGCCCGATCGGCAGCGCCGCCGCGACGGCCGCCACCAGCAGCACCAGTCCCCAGCCGGGCGGGTCCAGGGCCAGCACGCCCGCGCCGAGCAGCACCCCGACGGCGGTCCCGATGCCGCGCAGCACCGCCCGGCCGAACACCGACCCGAAGTCCGGCTTGAGCACGATCGCCACCGTCAGCACCACCCAGAACGAGTGCTCCAGCGGGAGCAGCCGACCGGCCAGCACCGCCAGGCCGACGCACAGCATCAGGCGCAGCACCAGCAGCCAGGTCACCCGACCGGTGACCACCCGGTCGAGCCAGCCGCGGAGGCGCTCGCCCGGGGTCTGCCGCTCCTCGGCCGGGCGGGCGTCGTGCGCGGTGTCACCGCGGCGGAACTCCACGACCGCGAGCAGGCCGGTGTGCAGCAGCTCGAACGCCCGCGAGTCCCCCGGCGGTTCGGGCGGCTCACCGAGGGGTTCCCGCCTGCGGATGTTGTCGGCCGACTCGTGCAGGTAGGTGATGAACTCCCGGGGAACCTCCTTCTTCGCGTTGACCAGCGCCACCGACGCCTCGATGGCCGGGGTGGTCTCGGTGAGCAGGACGAACAGGCGGCGGTAGGCGCGGTCCCGGCCCGCGAGGTGCGAGCGGGCGTCCAGCAGGGCGTCGTAGGCGCTGTTGAGCGACTGGGTCAGCGCCCGGCGGGCCGGGCGGGCCGCGGCCGTGCCGGAGGCGGCCAGCACCGCCGCGAGGTCGTCGTAGACCTGGGCCACCGCCCGCCGCTCCACCGCCGCCCCGCGCACCGGCCACGCCGCCAGCGCCAGCACCAGGGCGTACGCCACGCCGACCGCGAAGCAGGTCGCCGCCAGCCGCGGGTCCGCCGCCTGCCCGGTGCCCAGGGTGGTGAACACCAGCAACTGCAACCCGATCAGGGACGCGGTGCTGCCGGTGGCGCTGATCAGCGCGGACACCCCGGCGACGACGACCAGCACCACCGGGACCAGCACCGGGTGCCCGCCGGTGAGCGAGCCTGCGGTGTACCCGACCAGGCCCGCGACCCCGGCGCCGACCGTGCGCTGCGCCCGGTACCGGTACGGGCCGTCCGCGTCGGCGAAGGTCACGCACAGCGCGCCGATGGAGACCAGCACGCCCAGGTCGATGCGGCCGAGCAGCATCCCCAGGCCGATCGGACCGGCCAGCGCCAGCGCCGCCCGGATCGACCGCTTCCACGGCAGCGGGACCGGCTTCTGGCTCAGCAGTTGCCGCAGCCAGTGCGGCGCCTGGAGGTCGGGAGTGCTCACCGGCCCGACGGTAATACGCGTGGAGCCCCCGACCGGATCGACCGGTCGGGGGCTCCACGAAGGAGTCGCGCGTTACGCGGACTTGCGGCGGCGCTGGTAGATCAGGGCACCCGCGCCCGCACCGACCAGGCCCAGGCCGAGCAGGGCCGGGACGAGGATCGAGGCGCCGGTGTCGGCCAGGTCGGCGCCCGGGCTGCCCTGCGGGACCGGGGTGGCCGACGGGGCGACCGGGGCCACGGTGGTCGTCACCGGGGTGGTCGTCACCGGGGGAACGCCCCAGGTGGCCTTGGCGGTGGCGGTCAGCGGCTTGGTCTCCGAGGAGGCCACGATCAGCGACTGGACCGGGTTCTTGTCGTAGCCCTCGCCGACGAACAGGCGGCCGGTCTCCACGGCGGGGGAGTCGGCGGTCAGCTCGAACGAGCCGGAACCGGGGGTCGCGCCCGCCGGGACCTTGAAGAACAGCTCGGTGTCGTTGCCGACGACGGCCTTGTCGGCGACCTTGCCCTCGGCGGTGGTCAGCTCGACGCCCTCGGGCAGGTCGGCCTTGAAGCCGGTGACGGTGCCGTTGGTGGTGACCTTGAACGGGCCGACCTGACCGCCGATGGAACCCTCCTGGGTCTCCGGGCTGATCTTCAGGTCGCCGATGACCTGCTCGGCGATGCCGGTGTTCTTGTCGCCGACGAGGTAGTCGTAGAGCGCCAGGACGTCCTTGGCGCTGCCCGGGTCGTACTCGTCGTCGTTGACGTCGATCGGCTGGTCGCGGTCGAGGTCCACGCCGTCGGAGAAGTGCCAGATGGCGGTCTGGGTGGCGGAGACGGCCTCGTTCTGGGCCAGGCCGTCGTTGAAGTTCAGCGGGAGTTTGCCCAGCGACTCCAGCGAGGTGCCGGGGAAGCCGTGGTGCAGGACCCAGTTGATCTTGTCGCGGTTCTTGTGGAACGGCGAGTCGGCGACCGGGTACTTGTCCCAGCCGCTCTCGACCATGTCGACGTCCTTCGAGGCGTCGACGGTGATCTCGACGCAGTAGACGCGCAGCGTCGAGCCGTCGGCCAGTTCGAAGTCGCGCAGCAGGGGGATGCCCTGGGCGTCCTTGTTGTTCTTCAGGTTCACGATCAGGCCTGGGGCGTTGCCGTCCTTCAACCTGCCGCGCGCCGTGTCGGCGGCTGCGGGGAGTGCGGCGACGGACGCCGTGACAGCGGCGACGGCCATGACGGCCCCCGCACGCGCGAGGGTGAAGCGCTTGCCCATGAGTCTCCTTCTAGCGAACCCGATGTCCATTCCCGCCGCGGCACGTCCCCCGAGCAGGCCGCCACTGATCGACACCAAGATCCACTCACTCGAAAGGGAATGGGGTCGCCGCTCAGCGTGGACGGACTCTACTGAGTGGGGTTCGTCAGGTCGAGGTTGGGTTCACTTTCCCCTGATGAAAGTAAAAAATCGTTATCTTTCCACCGCTGCGTGACCCACGGAAAGCCGCGAGAACAGCCGGTCAGGCGGCTAGGGTCGCCCTGTGACGCAGTGGCGGGAAGACGGGTGGGAGCAACCCGAGGGGCACCCGGGCCACGCGCCGGTCCCCCCGGGCGTGGGCGGGTTCAGCGGTCCGCCACCCCCGCGACGGCCATCCCGATTACCCGCCGTGCTGGGCGTCACCTCGATCGTGGTCATTGTCGCGGCTGTGGTGACAATCATCCTGGTGAACCGGTCATCTGACCCGGTCGCCGGACCGCAGACCAGCAGCGCACCGCCCGCCACCAGCACCGGGAACCCGGCGCCCACCAGCAGCCTGCCCGGGCCCACGACCTCCGGCAGGCCCACCACCTCCGCCAGGCCGACGACGACCGCACCGGGCGGCGGGACCACTGTGGACAACGCGGCCGCCCGGCTCGCCTACCGGGTGCCCGCCGGTTGGCGAGTCGATGGGTCGAGCACGGTGGAGGTGCTGGGCGTCGAGTTCTCCGGCAGTGCCACGGCAGGCCCTTACAACTGCGCGGGCGCCGACCACTCGCGCGCGTTCGCGGTGAGCGCGGCGGTGCAGAATTCGAACAAGCAGACCGTGGACCCGGCCAAGGCGGCGAACTCGTTCGCCACCGCATTCGCCGAGAAGTTCTATCCGCAGGGGACAGTGGTGGGCGCTCCCGCCGTCGAAGAAGGACAGCGGGGCGGGAAGAAGTCCGTGACGCTCACGGCGAACGTCAGCACCAAGCCGACCACACCGGACTGCGAGGCGAGCGGCGCCGCCATCTCCGTCCTCGCCGTCGACCTCGACAACGCCACCGCCGACCACCCGAGCGGCGTGGCGCTGCTGGTGGTCGTGCGCGACCGCGCGGGCGGCCCGGCCGACCCGGCACCGGTGCCGGACCCGGTCGCGGCGGACATCCTCGACAGCGCGGAAGTCGGGTAGCGCTGCGCGTCCACCGCGCGGAACGGGCCTGTGGACAACTCGATCCGCACCTCCCGGCTTTGTTCTAACCTCGGTGGACCGATCACCGACCTGGGGGGACGCACCATGACCACACTCGCCCTCGCCGACGAGCTGCTCGAACTCCAGCTCACCGCGGAACCGCTCGGCGCCACCCTGCTGGGCCTGCCCGGCCACGACCACGCGCTGGCCGACCCGAGCGAGGCGGCCGACGCCGAACTGCGCGCCGCCGCCCTGGCCATCGCCGAGCGGGCCGACGCCCTGGTCGAGGCGGGCGACGACCCGATCACCGCCAAGGTGGTCGCCCAGCAGGCGCGGGCGGTGGTGGACCGGGTGGACGCGCGGGTGGTCGAGTACACGATCACCGACCTGTTCATCGGCCCGGCGTCGGCGCTGCTGATGTACCTGCCGATGCTGCCGCTGCCGGACACCGCCCGGGTCGAGGGGTTCCTGGCCCGGCTGCGGGCGGTGCCCGGGTACCTCGCCGCGGTCGCCGAGCGGCACCGCGCCGGGGTGGCGGCGGGCCGGGTGCCGGTGCGCAGGCTCGTCGACGCGGCCGTCGCGCACCTGGACCGCTGCCTGGCCGTCGAGGTCGAGTCCGACCCGCTGCTGGCGCAGCCGATCGAGGACGCCGCGCTCGCGGCCGAGCGGGTGCGGCTGGTGGCCGAGGTGGTCCGACCGGCCCTGGCGGCCTACCGGCGGGTGCTGGTCGACGAGGTCGCCGAGCACGGCCGCCCGGACGACCGGCCGGGGCTGTGCGCCCTGCCGGGTGGCGCGGAGCTGTACGCGGCCCTGTCGCGGGTGCACACCACGACCTCGCTGACGCCGGACGAACTGCACCGGACCGGGCTGGACCTCATCGCCGGGCTCCGCGCCGAGTACGCCGAGCTGGGCTCGCGCGTCTTCGGCACCACCGACCAGGCCGAGGTCTTCCGGCGGCTGGGCGAGGACCCCGACCTGCGCTGGCGCGACGGCGAGGAGTTGCTCGCCGCCGCCAGGGCCGCGGTGGCCAGGGCCGAGGAAGTCGCACCGCGGTGGTTCGGCAGGCTCCCGGGGCAGCGGTGCCAGGTGCGGGCGGTGCCCGAGGCGGAGGCCCCCGGCGCACCCTTCGCCTACTACATGCAGCCGTCCCTCGACGGGCTGCGGCCAGGCGTCTACTTCGCCAACACCGACCGCCCCACCGAGCGGCAGCGGTTCACCGCCGAGGTCGCCGCCTTCCACGAGGCCGTGCCGGGGCACCACTTCCAGCAGACGATCGCCATCGAGCTGTCCGAGCTGCCGCTGCTGCGCCGCCTGGCCGACGTCAACGCCTACATCGAGGGCTGGGGCCTCTACACCGAGCGCCTCGCCGAGGAGATGGGCCTCTACTCCGACGACGTCGCCCGCCTCGGGATGGTCGCCATGGACTCCATGCGCGCGGGCCGCCTCGTCGTCGACACCGGGCTGCACGCCAAGGGGTGGAGCCGCGCCCAGGCCATCGCCTACCTGAGCGAGAACACCCCGCTGTCCACCATCGAGGTGGAGAACGAGGTCGACCGCTACATCGCCTACCCGGGGCAGGCCCTGTCCTACATGGTCGGCCGCCTGGAGATCCAGCGCGTCCGCGCGGCGGCCGAGGCCCGCCTGGGCGACCGCTTCGACATCCGCGCCTTCCACGACCTGGTCCTGGGCAGCGGTCAGCTACCGCTGACGGTGCTGGACGAGGTGGTCGCCGCCTGGGCGGGCTGACCCGGGCCGACACCCCGCCCGGTGCGGGAGCTGGGGGCGCGGAGGCCCACGCAGGGGAGGGGTGGGGTGGTGGGTCGGGGAGGACCGACGCAGGGTGGGAGGCAGGCACAGCGCGGTGGGCGGCTGAGGACGCGCACGGGCTGACGGCTCACGGGCTGGGGGCGACGGGCTCAGGTGGAACTGGGCGGGGGCGGGGGGCGTCCGATGGGGGCTGGGACCCGAGAACTCGGAAGGTCTGGTCGTGCGATTCCAGGTGCTGGGGCCGTTGCGCGTGGACGACGGCGGTGTCGCCGTGGGGCTCGGCGGGACCAAGCAGCGGGTGCTGCTCGCGCACCTGCTGCTGAACGCCGGGCGGGTGGTCCGGGCCGCTGCGCTGGTGGACGCGCTGTGGGGGGACGAGCCGCCGACCTCGGCCGGGGCGAACCTCCAGACCTACGTGTGGCGGCTGCGGCGCGAGGTGGCACCGGAGGCGCTCGTGCGCAGCGGGGACGGGTACGCGCTGCGGGTGCCGGAGGAGTCCGTCGACGCCTTCCTGTTCCGGCGGGAGTGCGCGCGGGCGCGGACCGAGCGCGACCCGGTGGTGGCGCTGGAGCTGTTCGAGGGGGCTGAGGCGCTCTGGCGGGGGGAGCCGCTGGCGGACCTGCCCGCCGTCCCCGCCTGGGAGGCGGAGCTGAGCGCGCTGTGCGAGGCGCGGTTGGCGGCCACCGAGGACCGGTTGGCGCTGGAGTTGCGGCTGGGGCACCACGGGCGGGTGGCCGAGGAGCTGGCACCGCTGCTCGACGAGCACCCGTACCGGGAACGGTTGTGGCAGCACCACCTGGACGCCCTCGCGGCCTCCGGGCGGCGGGCGGACGCGCTGGCGGCCTACCGGTCGGCGCGGGAGCGGTTCGTCACCGAGCTGGGGGTGGAGCCGGGACCGGGGTTGCGGGCAGCACAGGCCCGAATCCTCCACGGCGGCGACCACACCGCTCCCCGCGACCACAGCGCTCCCCGCGACCACAGCGCTCCCCGCGACCACAGCGCTCCCCGCGACCACAGCGCTCCCCGCGACCACAGCGCTCCCCGCGACCACAGCGCTCCCCGCGACCACACCGCTCACCGCGACCACAATGCTCGCGGCGACCACGCCCCTTCCGGCGCCTACACCGCTTCCGATGCCTACACCGCTTCCGGCGGCCACGGCGATCCCGGCGAGCAGCACGTGCCGGTCCGGCAGCTCCCGCCGGACCTGCCCGACTTCACCGGGCGGGAGGAGGCGGCGACCGAACTCCTGCGGGCGCTGGCTCCCCGGCCCGGGCAGTACGCGGCGCCGGTCGCCGTGGTGTCCGGGCCGCCGGGGACGGGGAAGTCGGCGCTGGCCGTGCACGTGGCGCACCGGTTGCGCGGGGAGTACCCGGAGCAGTTCTACGCCGACCTCGGGGCCACCGGCGGGCGGGCGCCCGAGGCCGTGCTGACCGACTTCCTGCACGCGCTGGGCGTGTTCGGGGCCGGGTTGCCCGAGGGGGTTGCGGCGCGGGCCGCGCTGCTGCGGTCGCGGCTGGTGGGGCGGCGGGTGCTGGTCCTGCTCGACGGTGCCACCGGTGCCGCGCAGGTCCGGCCGCTGCTGCCCGCCGATGGCGGGTGCGCGGTGCTCGTCACCGCCTGCTCGCGGCTGCCGGAGCTGGTGGGGGCGCACTCGGTGGAGCTGACCGGTTTCGCCCGCGCGGAGAGCGCACGCCTGCTCGCGGGCATCGCGGGCGCCGACCGGGTGCGGGCCGAACCGGGAGCGGCGGCGGACGTCGCCGAGTTCTGCGGGCACCTGCCGCTGGCCATCCGGATCGCGGGCACCCGGTTGGCCGGGCGGCGGGGGTGGACCGTGGGGACGCTGCGGGACCGGCTGGCCGACGAGTCCCGGCGGTTGGGCGAACTGCGGGTGGGCGACCTGGCGGTCCGGACCGGGTTCGAGCTGAGCGTCCGGCAGCTACCGGAGGAGGGGGTGCGCGCGTTCGGGCGGCTGACCCTGCTCCCGGGGCGGGAGTTCCCGGCCTGGGCCGTGGACGCGCTGCTGGGGTCCCCCGCACCGGACGTGCTGGACGGGTTGCTCGACGCCCACCTGGTCGCGGCGGCGGGCCCCGGGTTGGACGGTCAGCCGCGGTACCGGTTGCCCGACCTCCTGCACTGCTACGCCAAGGAAGTCGCCGACGCCGAGGCGGCGGAGGAGCGCGCGGCCGCGTTCGCCCGGTCGATTTCCGCGTTGTTGTCCCTGACCAAGCGCGCCGCCCGAGGACTGCCCACGTCGTTCGGGGCGGTGGTCGGGGAAGCGGTGGGGTGGACGCTGCCCCCGGCGGTCGAGGCGGCGGTGGTGGCGAAACCACTGGAGTGGTTCGGCACGCACCGCCACGTACTGGTCCGCGCCGTCGAGTCCGCCGCCACCGCGGGGGAGGCCGAACTCGCCTGGCAACTGGCCGCCGCATCGGTCCCCTTCCACGACCTGCGCGGCCACTACGACGACTGGCACACCGCCCACCAGCACGCGCTGAACGCGGTGCGCGCAGCCGAAAATCCCCGGGGAGAAGCAGCCCTGCTACGAGGCCTCGGCCAAGTACACCTCTACCGCGACGAGTACTCAGCAGCCGCGCGAAGCCTGAGCCGATCCGCGGAACTGTCCGCCACCCTGGAAGACCACCGCGGTGAGGCATCCGCCTTGGCAGGTCTCGGCACCCTGGCCCGAGTCGGAAACCGGCCGGACCAAGCACTGCCGCACTACCGCCGGGCCCTGCGGGGATTCCGCGCGGTCAACGACCTCGGCGGCGTGGCGCAAACACTGGGCTCGCTCGGTTCGGCATACCGCGCCCTCGGAGTGGTGGACGCAGCCGCGGTCCGCCTGACCGCCGCCCTCGACGCCGCCCGCCACCTCGGGGACGCACACCGGGAAGCCAAGGTGCGCACCGAACTGGCCGCACTGCACCGGGACAACCAGGACTTCCCCGCCGCCGAAAGGGAACTCCTCACGGCTCTGTCCATCCTGGAGGAACTGCGCGACGAGCGCTGCACCGCCTACGCCGTACTGGGCCTCGGACGCACGCTCCTCGGCGCCGGAGAACCCACCCGCGCCCGCGGGCTCGGGGAACGGGCGGTGCGGGTGTTCCGGGAAACCGGCAACCGGCGCGGGGAAGCCGAGGCCCTGGTGCTGCTCGCCCGCTGCCGCCGCCCGCCCCGGGCACTGCCGGGGCGGGCGTACGAACGCGCGGTCTAGGACATGTCTCGAAGCCGCCCGGCCACCCGAACCCCACAGGCGCACCAACCGACCACCCCGAACCCCACCGGCGCAGCGGCAACCAGCCACCAGCCACCAGCCACCCCGCCACCAGCCACCCCGCCACCAGCCACCCCGCCACCAGCCACCCCGCCAACTACCTGCCGCCCGCCCGCACCCGCTGGCGCAGTGGCCGAGCCACCCACCAACCGCTGACCGGGCAGC
>NZ_JAJCXD010000108.1:0-1277 GCF_021056305.1 Actinokineospora sp. PR83 | reverse complement strand
GGGCCCGGTCCTGGCCGTAGGCGGCGAGCAGCGCCTGGGCCTCGATCGGGTCGCCCAGCTCGGTGCCGGTGCCGTGCGCCTCGACGGCGTCCACGTCGGACGGTGTGAGGCCAGCGTCGGCCAGCGCGGCGGCGATGACGCGCTGCTGCGCCGGGCCGTTGGGGGCGGTGAGGCCGTTGGAGGCGCCGTCGGAGTTGATGGCCGAGCCGCGCAGCACCGCCAGCACGGGGTGGCCGTTGGCGCGCGCGTCGGAGAGGCGTTCGAGCAGGACCAGACCTGCGCCCTCGCCGAAGCCGGAGCCGTCCGCGGCACCCGCGAAGGCCTTGCACCGGCCGTCGACGGCCGCGCCGCCCTGGCGGGTGAACTCCACGAACACGCCGGGGTTGGCCAGCACGGTGACGCCGCCCGCGAGCGCGAGGTCGCACTCCCCCGCCCGCAGCGCCCCCGCCGCGAGGTGGATGGCGACCAGGGAGGACGAGCACGCGGTGTCGACGGTCAACGTCGGCCCCTCCAGCCCGAGGGCGTAGGCGACCCGCCCGGAGACGACCGCCCCGGAGCTGCCCGCCATGAACCCGTCGGCGGCGGCCCCGGCCGTGGCGGCGTAGTCGGAGTACATGACGCCCGCGAAGACACCGGTGCGGCTGCCCCGGGCGGTGTGCGGGTCGATGCCCGCGCGCTCCAGGGCCTCCCACGAGGTTTCCAGCAGCAGCCGCTGCTGCGGGTCCATCGCGACGGCCTCGCGCGGGGACACCCCGAAGAAGCCCGCGTCGAAGTCGGCGGCGGTGTCGAGGAAGCCGCCCATCGCCGTGGCGGTGGCGCCCGCGTCGAGCAGGGCGCGGGTCGGCCAGCCGCGGTCGGCGGGCCAGGGGCCGATGGCGTCGCGGCCCTCGCGCACCAGCTCCCACAGCCGCTCGGGGGTGTCGACGCCGCCGGGGAAGCGGCAGCTCATCGCGACGATGGCGATGGGGTCGTCGGCCCGGTCGCGGCGCGCGGCGGGGGCGGCGGGCTGGGCGCCCGCGAGGTGCGCGGCGAGGGCGGCGGGGGTGGGGTGGTCGAAGACGAGGGTGGCGGGCAGCCGCTGCCCGGTGGCCTCCGCGAGCCGGTTGCGCAGCTCCACCGCGGTGAGCGAGTCGAACCCGAGGTCGGCGAAGGACTCGTCGGGGGCGATCGCGGCGGCGCCCGCGTGGCCGAGGACGGCGGCGGCCTGGGCGCGGACGAGGTCGGTGAGCGCGGCGCGCGGGTCGGCGGCGGCGGTCAGCGGGCTCGCCGCGCGCCGC
>NZ_JAJCXD010000107.1:0-4644 GCF_021056305.1 Actinokineospora sp. PR83 | reverse complement strand
GCCACCGCGACCCGGCCTCGATCGCGCTCGACCGGCCCTTCCGCGACCTCGGCTTCGACTCGCTGACCTCGGTGGAGCTGCGCAACGCCCTCGCCGCCGCCACCGGCCTGCGCCTGCCCGTGGGCATCCTCTTCGACCACCCCACGCCGCGCGCGCTCGCCCGCCACCTCGACCAGGCCCGCACCGAGACCGCCGCCGCCGCGCCGGTGGCCGCCGCGGCCGACGAGCCGATCGCGGTCATCGGCATGGCCTGCCGCTACCCCGGCGGCATCCGCACCCCCGACGACCTGTGGGACCTCGTCGCCGCGGGCCGCGAGGCGCTGGGCCCGCTGCCCACCGACCGCGGCTGGGACCTGCGCGCGCTGGCCGCCGCGGGCGTGGTCGACCGGGGCGGCTTCCTGCTCGACGCCGCCGAGTTCGACCCGGCGTTCTTCGGCATCTCCCCGCGCGAGGCGCTGGCGATGGACCCCCAGCAGCGCATCCTGCTCGAAACGGCGTGGGAGGCAGTGGAGCGCGCGGGCCTCGACGCCGACGCGCTGCACGGCACCGCGACCGGGGTGTTCGTCGGCGCCTCGCACCAGGAGTACGGGCCGCGCCTGGACGCCGTCGGCGACGACGTGGCGGGCAACGCGCTCACCGGTGGGCACCCCAGCGTGGCCTCCGGGCGGATCTCCTACGCCCTGGGGTTGCAGGGGCCGTCGCTGACCGTGGACACCGCGTGCTCGTCGTCGCTGGTCGCGCTGCACCTGGCGGTGCGGGCGCTGCGAGCGGGGGAGTGTGGGCTGGCCCTGGCCGCGGGCGCGACCGTGATGGCGTCGCCCGGGGTCTTCATCGAGTTCGGCAAGCAGGGCGGCCTGGCCGCGGACGGCCGGTGCAAGGCCTTCGGCGCGGGCGCGGACGGCACCGGGTGGGCTGAGGGCGCGGGCGTGCTCGTGCTCGAACGGCTCTGCGACGCGCGCGCCAACGGCCACCCCGTGCTGGCGGTGGTGCGCGGCACGGCGGTGAACTCCGATGGCGCGTCGAACGGCCTGACCGCCCCCAACGGCCCGGCGCAGCAGCGGGTGATCGCCGCGGCGCTGGCCGACGCGGGCCTGGAGCCGTCTGATGTGGACGCCGTCGAGGCGCACGGCACCGGCACCGCCCTGGGTGACCCCATCGAGGCCGAGGCGCTGATCGCCGCCTACGGCCGCGACCGGACCGCGCCGCTGGCCCTGGGCTCGCTCAAGTCCAACCTGGGCCACGCCCAGGCCGCGGCGGGTGTCGCCGGGGTGATCAAGCTGGTGCAGGCCCTGCGGCACGGCGTGCTGCCCAGGACCCTGCACGCCGACGAGCCCAGCCCGCACGTCGACTGGGCCAGCGGCGCGCTGCGGCTGCTCACCGAGCCCGCGCCGTGGGCCCCGGGGGAGCGGACCCGCCGCGCGGCCGTGTCGTCCTTCGGCATCAGCGGCACCAACGCCCACGTCATCGTCGAAGAGGCGCCCGAGGCCACTGGACCGGCCGAGATCACCGAGCCCGCGGCGGGCCTGGTCGCCTGGCCGCTGTCGGCCAAGGACGACGACGGCCTGCGCCGCCGCGCCGCCGAACTCGCTGCGTGGGCCGAGCGGACCGAGGCCGACCCCGCCGCGGTCGCCCGCGCCCTGGCCGCCCGCACCACCCACGACCACCGCGCGGTCGTCGTCGGACACGACCGCGCCGCCCTCGTCGACGGCCTGCGCGAGCTGACCCCCACCCGGGTGCGCGAGGGCGAGCCGGCGTTCGTCTTCCCCGGCCAGGGCAGCCAGCGCCTCGGCGCCGGTCGCGCCCTGCACGCCGCAGACCCGGTCTTCGCCGCCGCCCTCGACGAGGTGCTGGCCGCGCTCGACCCGGGGCTGCGCGCCGTGCTCTGGGGCGAGGACGCCGACGCGCTCAACCGCACCGAGCACGCCCAGCCCGCGCTGTTCGCCGTCGAGGTCGCCCTGCACCGCGCGCTGATCGCCCGCGGGGTGCGGCCCGGGGTGCTGCTCGGCCACTCCGTCGGCTCGATCGCCGCCGCCCACGTCGCCGGGGTGTTCTCCCTGGCCGACGCCGCCGCGCTGGTCACCGCGCGCGGCAAGCTCATGCAGGCGCTGCCCGGGGGCGGGGCGATGCTCGCGGTCGGCGCCGCGGAGGACGAGGTCGCGCCGCTGCTGACCGCCGGTGTCTCCATCGCCGCGGTCAACGGCCCCCGCGCCGTCGTGGTCTCCGGGGACGCCGACGCCGTCGACGCGCTGGCCTGCCACTGGGCCGAGCGCGGCGTGCGCACGGCGCGGCTCGCGGTCAGCCACGCCTTCCACTCCGCGCGCATGGACCCGGCCCTCGACGCCTTCCGCGCCGTGGCCGAGCGGGTCACCTACGCCCAGCCCACCCTCACCGTCGTCTCCGACGTCACCGGCGAGGTCGCGGGCCCCGAGCTGGCCACGGCCGAGCACTGGGTCCGCCACGCCCGCCAGGCCGTGCGCTTCCACGACGCCGTCACCACCGCCGCGGGCCTGGGCGCGGACGCCTTCCTCGAAGTCGGCCCCGGCGGCGCGCTCACCGCCATGGTCGCCGACAGCGCCCCCACCGCCACCGCCGTCGCGCTGCTCGGCCACGGGCTGCCCGAGCCGGACGGGGTCACCACGGCCCTCGCCCGCCTGCACGCCATCGGTCGCGCGCCCGCGCCCGTGCCGCCCGGCACCGCCCGCGCCGACGTGCCCACCTACCCGTTCCGCCGCGACTCGTTCTGGCTCGCCGCGCCCACGGGCAGGCCCGGCGCCCACCCCGTGCTCACCGACGAGGTGACCCTGGCCGACACCGGAGACCTCGTGTTCAGCGGCGCGGTGTCGACCTCGGCGCACCCCTGGCTGGCCGGGCACGTCGTCGGCGGCCGGGTGCTGCTGCCAGGCACCGCGCTGCTCGACCTCGTCGCGCACGCGGGCACCCGCGCGGGTGGTCTCGGCGTCGTGGAGCTGACGCTGACCGCCCCCGTCGTCGTCCCCGCGGGCGAGCAGGTGGAACTCCAGGTCAAGGTCGACTCCGCGCGCGCGGTCACCGTCCACTCCCGGCGCGACGGCGGCGCCTGGGCGGTCGCGGCCACCGGCGCGCTCGGGGAGGTCGTGCCCGCCGTGCGGCCCCGGCCCCCCGGGGCCCCCACCCCGCTGGACCGCGACGCGCTCTACGACCGCTTCGCCGCCAACGGCATCGACTACGGCCCCGCCTTCCGCGGCCTGACCGGCCTGTGGCGCCACGGCACCTCCTACACCGCCGAGGTCACCCCGCCCGCCGGGCTCACCGGTGGGCACGCGGTGCACCCCGCGCTGCTCGACACCGCCCTGCACGCGGTCGGCCTCGGTGAGCTCGACGGCGACCCGGGCACCGCGCTGCTGCCGTTCTCCTTCACCGGCGTGGTGGTCGACGGGCCCGCCACCGGCGCGCTGCGCGCCACCCTGACCCCGGTCGGGCCGCTCACCGTCGCCGTCGAGGTCGCTGACGACACCGGCCGCGTCGTCGCCGCGGTCGACGCGCTGGCGCTGCGCCCGGCCCGCGCGGGCGACCCGGCGGCCGACCTGCTCCACCGGGTCGAGTGGACGCGCGTCGAGCTGCCCGCCGCGCCCGCCCCCGCCGAGCGGTTCCTCGTCCACACCGGACAGGAGCCCGCCGGGACCCTGCTGCGGATGCAGGAGTTCCTCGCCACCCCCGACGACCGCACCTTCGTCGTCGTCACCGACGGCCTGCCCGCGGGCGCGGGGGTCGTCGGCCTCGTCCGGTCCGCCCGCGCCGAGCACCCCGGCCGGTTCGCCCTGGTCGAGGCGGGGCCCCAGGGCGCTGAGCACCCCGACCTGCCTGCCGCGCTGGCGATCGGTGAACCCGAGGTCGCCCTGCGCGACGGCGCCGCGTTCGTCCCGCGCCTGGTCCGCGTCCCCGTCACCGGCGGCACCGGCCAGGGCACCGGGATCGACCCGGACGGCACCGTGCTCATCACCGGCGGCACCGGCGCGCTGGGCGCCCTGTTCGCCCGCCACCTCGCGGAGTCCGGCGCGAAGCACCTGCTGCTGGTCAGCAGGCGCGGGCCCGCCGCCCCCGGCGCCGACCGGCTCGCCGCCGACCTCGCCGCCCTGGGTGTCGACGTGCGGGTCGAGGCCGCCGACCTCGCCGACCCCGAGCAGTGCGCCGCCGTGCTGGCCACGGCCGAGCGGCGGATCAGCGCCGTCGTGCACGCCGCGGGTGTGCTCGACGACGGCGTCCTGGCCGCGATGACCCCGCGGCGGCTCGCCGCCGTCGCCCGGCCCAAGGTCGACGCCGCGCGCAACCTCGACCGGCTCACCCGCGACCTCGACGCGTTCGTCGTGTTCACCGCCGCGGCCGGGGTCCTGGGCACCGCGGGGCAGGCCAACTACGCCGCCGCCAACACCGCCCTGGACGCCCTCGCCGCCGACCGCGCCGCCCGCGGCCTGCCCGCCACCGCCCTGGCGTGGGGCCTGTGGGAGGGCGGGATGGCCGAGCACCTGGACGAGGCGGGCCGCGCCCGGCTGGCCCGCCTGGGCATCCGCCCGCTCTCGGCCGCCGACGGCCGCGCGCTGTTCGACGCCGCGCTGCGCAGCGGGCACACCGCCCTGGTGCCCGCCCGCCTCGACCTCGCCGCGCTGC
>NZ_JAJCXD010000106.1:0-5635 GCF_021056305.1 Actinokineospora sp. PR83 | reverse complement strand
CGACCCGCCCGCGCCGCCCGCCGCCGAGGCCCCGGCACCCCCGCCGCCACCCGGCCCCGCACCGGCACCCGCGCCCGCGCCGAACCCGCCGCAGGCGCCACCACCGGCACCCACACCGGTCCTCGACGCCGCGGGCCCGGTCGCACCGCCGGTCCTGGTGCCGGGGCAACCCGCCGACATCGTCATGACCGTGCGCAATACCGGCGGCAAGACGTCCGGGCCGGTGACGGCGGTCCTGCGGCTGCCCGAGGGCATCCGCGCCGTCGCCGAGCGCGCCCTGGCGGTGCGCTGCCCCGGGGGCGCCGGGACGATCACCTGCACCAGCGCGGGCATCCCCCCGGGGGAGACCGCGTCGTTCAGCTTCACCGTGGTGGCCGACCCCGGTGCCCGCGACGGCGTGATCACCGGCTCGGTGACCGCCGAGGGGGTGGCCCCGACGAGCTTCAGCATCCCGGTGCGGGTCGCCCCGCCCGCGCTCCGGGACGCCGTGCGGGTGCTGGCCGCGCCGCGCCCCGGCTTCCCGCACGGCGAACCGGCGCTCGACGTGCGGGTGCTCAACACCGGGGAGAGCAGCAAACCGGTCACCATCAGCTTCGACCGGCTGGTCCACCGGGTCACGTCGGCGGCCCCGCTCGACTGCACCCGCGCCCACGAGCGCTCCACCTGCTCCACCCGCGGCCCGCTCGCCCCGGGCGCGACCCTGGCGCTGGTCGCGCACACCGACCCGCCCGGCTGGCAGGACCGCTCGATCACCGTGACGGCGGTCCTGGGCACGGCGAAGGACAGCGCGGTCGCCTGGATCCCGTGGTGGTCGTGGTCGATGCCGACGAACCGGTCGGACCGGACACCGGAGCCGGGCAACGGGACATCGGGCGTCCACCCTGGATAGACTCCGCCGCCATGGCCTTTGTCGAGAATGTGCTCGCCCTAATCCCGGAACCGGTGCGAGCCATCCTGGTCAGGCATCGGGAACTGCTCAAGTTCGCAGTCGTCGGCGGTATTTGCTTCATCGTGACAATCACGGTGAACTACGTGCTCAAATTCACCGTGCTGAACCGCAATCCGGTGACCGCGCAGGCCGTCGCGGTCATCGTCGCCACCATCGCGTCCTACGTGCTGAACCGGGAGTGGTCCTTCCGGGAACGCGGCGGCCGGGAGCGCAGGCACGAGGCGGCGCTGTTCTTCCTCATCAGCGGGATCGGCGTCGGCATCAACTCGCTGCCGCTGTTCGTGTCCCGCTACGTGCTGGACCTGCAGGTCCCCAACGTGACCCTGATCACCCAAGAGGTCGCCGACTTCGGCTTCGGCATCGTGCTGGGCACGGCCCTGGCGATGGTCTTCCGGTGGTGGGCGTTCAAGAAGTGGGTGTTCCCCGACGCCGAGGCCAGGGTGCGCCCGCTGCGGGCGGTCCGCCCTGACAGCGACACCGAGCGGGCGGCGTAACCGCAGGTCCTTCGCCTAGACTGCGCCGGTGACCGTAGTCGAGTCGGTGTTGGGCGTGCTGCCCGCACCGCTGCGAAACCTGCTGCTCAAGCACCGCGAACTGCTGAAGTTCGCGGTGGTGGGCGGCACGACGTTCGTCATCGACAACGTCATCTGGTACGTCCTCAAGCTGACCGTGCTCGCCGACAAGCCGATCACCGCGAAGGCGATCGCCATCATCGTGGCCACCATCGCGTCCTACGTGCTCAACCGCGAGTGGTCGTTCCGGATGCGCGGCGGCCGGGAGCGCAGGCACGAGGCGGCGCTGTTCTTCCTCATCAGCGGCATCGGCGTCGGCATCAACCTGGTCCCGCCATTCGTGTCCCGCTACGTGCTCGACCTCGAGGTGCCCAACGTCACCCGGGCGGTGCAGGAGATCGCCGACTTCGCCAGCGGTTCGATCATCGGAATGCTGCTGGCGATGTTCTTCCGCTTCTGGGCATTCCGCAAATGGGTCTTCCCGGACGAATTGCAACACCGCCGTTGAGCGGGACCGACAAGAACTAGCGGGGCGAGCGTGCTGAACTAGCGGGGCGAGCGTTCTGCGGGCCATTTCACCCCGCGCACGTTGCCCGCCTTCGGCACCGGCAGGAACACGGTGAACGTCGGCGGCCTGGCCGTCGACAGCTCCAGCCTGCCGCCGTCGGAGTCGACCAGCGCCCTGGCCAGCGCCAGGCCGAGGCCGGTGGAACCCGCCCCGGACACGCCGCGGTCGAAGATGTGCGGGGCCAGCTCGTCGGGCACCCCCGCCCCGCCGTCGCTGACCTCGATGACCACCGTGTCGGCGCGCGTCGGGTCGCCGGTGCGGGCGGCCAGGGTGACCGTGCCCGCCCCGTGGCGCAGCGCGTTGTCCAGCAGCACCCCGATCGCCTCGCGCAGCCGGGCCGGGGTGACCCTGGCCAGCAGGCCGGGGGACAGCCGGGCCCGCAGCGCCCGCCCCTCCGAGCGGAACACCCCGCGCCACTCCTCGACCAGCCCGGACAGCTCCTGGGCCAGGTCCACCGGTTCGGCGCCGACCGCGCGGGCCTCGCGAGCGGCGGCGAGCAGCTCGTCGAGCACGTCGGCCAGCCGCTCGGCCTGCTCCAGCGCCTCCCTGGCCTCCGCGGCGGCGTCGGCGTCCGGGACGGACGTCAGCGCCTCCAACCGCAGTTGCAACGCTGTCAGCCTGCTGCGGAGCTGGTGCGACACGTCGCCGACCAGGTCCCGCTCGCGCTGCACCAACTGGGCCAGCGCGGTCGCCGACGCGTCCAGCGCCTCGGCGACCATGTCCAGCTCGAACAGGTCGTAGCGGGCCCGGTCCAACCGGAAGTCGCCCGCCCCGAGCCGGGTGGCGCGCTCGGCCACGTGCCGCAGCGGCCGGGCCAGCCTGCGCGCGGTGACCATCGCCACCACCGTGCCCGCCGCGATCGTCAGCACCACCACCAGCGACACCAGCACCGTCACCTGGGCCTGCCTGGTCCGCAGCGGCCCGGCGTCGAGCAGCAGCCGGACCCGGCCCTGCCCGACGATCGGCAGCTCGTCGGTGGTCACCATGTCCTCGACCAGCGGCGCGCCGTAGCTGCGCTCGCCCTCGCCGGGGATCGTCACCACCAGCCGCCCGCCCGGCGGCACCGCCAACTGCACCTTGGACAGGTCGACGCGGCGGCCGTTGGCGATCTCGTCGTCCAGGGTCGCCGCGATCTGCTGGCCGCGGGTCTGCAGGTCCTCCTTGGTCAGGCTCTCCACTACCTGCAGGGCCGTGTAGCCCAGCGGGATGCCCAGGGCGCAGGCGGTGACGGTGACCGCGAGCAGGATCGCGAGCAGGATCCGGCGGCGCACGTCACTCCGCGTTGAAGCGGAAACCGACCCCGCGCACGGTCGCGATGCGCCGCTCGGAGAAGCGGGGGCCGCCCTCGCCGAGCTTGCGGCGCAGCCACGACATGTGCATGTCCAGCGTCTTCGACGTCTTCAGCTCCGGGTCGCTCCACACCTCGGTCAGGATCTCCTCGCGGGTCACCACCTGGCCCGCGCGCTGGATCAGCACCCGCAGCAGCTCGAACTCCTTGTTCGCCAGGGTGATCTCCGCGCCGTCCACGGTCACCACCCGGGCGGCGAGGTCCATCCGCACCCCGTTGACGTCGATGGCGCCCGGGGCCTGGCGGCGCAGCAGGGCCCGGATCCTGGCCAGCAGCTCGGCCAGCCGGAACGGCTTGGCCACGTAGTCGTCGGCGCCCGCGTCCAGCCCGACGACGAAGTCGACCTCGTCGGCGCGCGCGGTCAGCATCAGGACCGGGATGCCGCGACCGGCGGCGCGCAGCCGCCTGCACACGTCCAGGCCGTCCAGACCCGGTAACCCCAGGTCGAGCACCAGCAGGTCGGGCACACCGGTCGAGGCCGTCTCCAGCGCGCTCTGGCCGTCGGAGACGACGTGCACCTCGTAGCCCTCCCGGTGCAACGCCCGGGACAGGGGATCGGCAATGGCCGCGTCGTCCTCGGCCAGCAGCACCACACTCACAGGAGACAGCGTAGGCGTGACACCATCGTCGCCGTGTCAGCCGACCTCACTTTCGCCCTCCGGCTCGCCGACGCGGCCGACGGGATCACCCGTTCGCGGTTCCGCGCGGCCGACCTCACCGTCGAGCGCAAACCGGACCGCACCCCGGTCACCGACGCCGACACCGCCGTCGAGGACGCCGTCCGCGCCCTGCTCGCCGAGGCCAGGCCGGGCGACGCGGTGGTCGGCGAGGAACGCGGCGGGGAGGTCGGCGCGGGCCGGGCCTGGGTGCTCGACCCGATCGACGGGACCAAGAACTTCCTGCGCGGCGTCCCCGCCTGGGCCACGCTGATCGCCCTGGTGGAGGACGGCGTGCCGACGGTCGGCGTGGTCAGCGCCCCCGCCCTGGGCAGGCGCTGGTGGGCCGCCCGCGGCGAAGGCGCCTGGCTGGGGCAGGACGGCGCGGAACCGCGCAGGCTGGCGGTGTCCGGCGTGCGCGACCTGGGCGACGCCTACCTGTCGACCACGCACCTGGGCACGTGGACGGAGTACCACTCGCGCGAGCACTACCTGGCCCTGGTGGACGCGTGCTGGGAGAACCGGGCGTTCGGTGACTTCTGGCAGCACTGCCTGGTCGCCGAGGGCGCGATCGACCTGGCCGCCGAGCCCATCGTGAACCCGTGGGACGTGGCCCCGCTGCAGGTGCTGGTGCAGGAGGCGGGCGGCCGGTTCACCGACCTCGGCGGGATCGCCCGGTTCGACGGCGGCACGGCCCTGTCGTCCAACGGCCACCTGCACGACGCCGCACTGGACGTCCTGCGCCGCGACTAGCCCTTCGGGGCGGCCTCGTCGACCACCAGCGGGATCCGCCCGGTCTCGGGCTCCTCCTGGGTGACCGCTTGCGGAACGGCGGTCTCCTGGGCGGCGGGCGCTTCCCCGGCGACCAGGAGGACGCCGACGACCCCGCGCACGACCTGCGACCAGGTCAGCCTGCCGAACAGGTAGTGGCAGGCCACCTGCTCGCTGGTGAACCGCGCCCAGTCGTAGCGGTTGCCCTGCTCGCGCCAGAACACCTCCCACCCGGGGGTCTCCGGGTCCGGGTCGGCCACCAGGCACCAGGTGTTGTCCGCCTCGACGCCGACCGAGACGACCCCGGCCGGAACGCCCACCGCGGCCAGCAACTCCACTACGGACTCGGCGTTCACGCCCGTGCCTCCCCGGTGATGTCGGTCAGGTAGCCCAGCGCCACCAGGTCGGCGGCGGACCGGGTGGCGCGCAGGCGGTCGCCGCCGCCGGGCTGGGCGAACCAGGGCGCCGACACCGCGCGCCACACCGGCAGCGGTCGCACCACCCGGTAGCGGTGGTACCCGGCGGTGAGCAGCGCGGGCGGCAGCGAACGCCGGGCGAACGGGGTGCCGTCGGCGGCGAACACCCGCCCCTCGGCGGTGCCGAACCGGTCGACGACGGTGCCCACGGCGAGCACGTCGGGCTCACCCGCGGCCACCCCGCCCTCGGGGAAGACCTCACCGGGCGGCCAGGCGTACTCGGTCGCGGACGCCTGGTCGTTCGGGTCGTACGGGCGGACCAGGAAGCGGCGGTCCCAGTCCCGCTCGTGCTCACCGCCGAGCGGGTCGTACCCATCGGCGAGGCCACCAGGACCGCCGACCGGACCACCGGTTC
>NZ_JAJCXD010000105.1:28667-55975 GCF_021056305.1 Actinokineospora sp. PR83 | reverse complement strand
CCCCGCCAGCCCCGCAACCGGTCGTTCCGCCCCCGCCACCGGGGGCGCCGCCCGCGCCCGTCGCGCCACCACCCCCACCAGCCCCGGCGCCTGCCCCACCCGCCCCCGCGCCCTCGACGAAGCCCAGGCCGGACCGGGTCCGCGAGGCGGTCCCCACCCCCCAGCAGCGCGCCCGCGAGGCCACGGAGAAAAAGCGCCGCTGGGGCCTCACCGCCCTGGTCCTGCTGTGCGGAGCAGGCGCCGCCGCCGCTTCCGCCCGCAACGGCGGCAGGCACCGCTAGAACCCGCCCGACCACCCCGAACCCGCCGACCCGGCCCAATCCGGCCCGGGTCGGCGGGCCGGAACCCCACCAGAGCAGCAACAACCAACCGCCCCCGGAACCGCCGGTCGGCCACCAGCCACGCCAAACCCCACCACGCGCAGCCGCCAACCGCCGGTCTGGTGGCCAGCCACCCACAACCCGACGCCACGCAGCCGATGACCACCCCACCAACCACTGGTCTGGCGGCTGGCCACCCGGAACCCCACCGGGCGCAGCCAGTCGACCCACCCCCAAACTGCCAGCCGGGCGGCCAGCCACGTCGAACCTCATCGTGCGCAGCGAAAGCCGACCACCCCACCAACCGCCGGCCCGGTGACCAAATGCCCGGGTGGGTGGATGTGCTTGGGTGGGGGTGCCGATCATGTGCAAGCCTGCTTGGGCTGTGGGGCATCTCTTCAGCCCCACTCGGTCACACTGGGCGCATGATCGGCGTAGGGGCCCCGCCCAAGCGGATCCACCCACCCGGGCACGCCCCGAAATCCCGGGCCCTTAACCAAAGACACGGCGCGATCCCGGCAAAGCAGACCCCGAGCCCTGCCACCCCCGGCGCTTGAGCCGAAGCAACACCGCGCACCCCAGGAAAGCGCACCACCCCGAACAGGCATCTTGATCGATCACGTAATCGTCACCGAAAAGTGGGACCCCGGTCACTGAATCGATTTTGACTCCCGCTCCCACCCTCGGTACCGTCGGCCACGCCCGAGCCAGTCCGCACACCGGAACCGACCCGGAGATGACGAGCCGATGACGCTGCCCCAGTCGCCCCAGGCCCCCCTGAACACCGTCGTCGCCGAGGTCACCGCGCGCATCGCCGAGCGCAGCGCGCCCGCCCGGCGGGCCTACCTGGACCGCATGGCCTCGGCCGTGGCCCCGCACCCGACCCGCGCCGGTCTCGGGTGCAGCAACCTCGCCCACGGTTTCGCCGCCTGCTCCGGCCCCGACCGGCTCGCGGTCAAGGGCGTCAGCGCGCCCGGCGTGGCGATCGTGTCCGCCTACAACGACATGCTCAGCGCGCACCAGCCGCTGCAGGAGTTCCCCGCCTGGATCAAGGACGCGGTCCGCGCGCACGGCGGGGTGGCGCAGTTCGCGGGTGGGGTGCCCGCCATGTGCGACGGCATCACCCAGGGCCGCCCGGGGATGGAGCTGTCGCTGTTCAGCCGCGAGGTCATCGCCATGGCCACCGGCATCGCCCTGGCGCACGACATGTTCGACGCCACCCTGCTGCTCGGCGTCTGCGACAAGATCGTCCCCGGGCTGCTGATCGGCGCCCTGGCCTTCGGGCACCTGCCCGCGATCCTGGTCCCGGCCGGTCCGATGGCCTCCGGCCTGCCCAACGCGGAGAAGGCCCGCGTCCGGCAGGCGTTCGCCGAGGGCCAGGCCACCCGCGCCGACCTGCTCGCCGCCGAGTCCGCGTCCTACCACTCGCCGGGCACCTGCACCTTCTACGGCACCGCGAACTCCAACCAGCTCGTGGTCGAGGTGATGGGCCTGCACCTGCCCGGTGCCAGCTTCGTCCCGCCGGGCACCCCGCTGCGCAAGGCGCTCACCGAGGCCGCGGCCCGCCGCGCGGTGGAGATCACCGCGCAGGGCGCCGAGTACACGCCGATCTCCCGGGTGGTCGACGAGAAGGCCGTGGTCAACGGGGTGGTGGCGCTGCTGGCCACCGGTGGGTCCACCAACCACACGCTGCACCTGGTGGCCATCGCCGCCGCCGCGGGCATCCGGCTCACCTGGGACGACTTCTCCGACCTGTCCGCGGTGGTGCCGCTGCTGTCCAGGGTCTACCCCAACGGTTCGGCCGACATCAACCACTTCGCCGCCGCGGGCGGTGTCCAGTTCCTCATCGGCGAGCTGCTGGACGCGGGCCTGCTGCACGGCGACGTGTCCACCGTGGCCGGTCCGGGGCTGGACCGCTACCGCGACGAGCCGGTGCTCGACGGCGGGGAGCTGGTGTGGCGCCCCGGCTTGGCCACCTCCGGCGACCTGTCGGTGCTGCGCCCGGTGGCGGAGCCGTTCGCCGCAGACGGCGGCCTGCGGATGCTCGCGGGCAACCTGGGCCGGGCCGTGGTCAAGGTGTCCGCGGTGGCCCCGGAGCACCGGGTGGTGCAGGCGCCCGCGGCCGTGTTCACCAGCCAGGAGGCGGTCGACGCGGCGTTCCGGGCGGGTGAGCTCGACCGGGACGTGGTGATCGTGCTGCGCCAGCAGGGGCCGCGCGCCAACGGGATGCCCGAGCTGCACGCCCTCACCCCGGCGATGAGCGCGGTCATGGCCCGCGGCCACCGGGTCGCGCTGGTCACCGACGGCCGGATGTCCGGGGCGTCGGGCAAGATCCCGGCCGCCATCCACTGCACCCCCGAGGCCGCCGCGGGCGGGCCGATCGCCCTGGTGCACGACGGCGACCTGGTCCGGCTGGACGCGAACACCGGCCGGTTGCAGCTCCTGGTCGACGCGGACGTCCTCGCCGCCCGCACCCCGGTCGACACCCACGCCGACGACACCGCCTGGACGGGCACCGGCCGCGAGCTGTTCGCCGCGCTGCGCCGCTCGGTGGGCCCCGCCGACCACGGCGCCAGCGCCTTCGGCCCGGCCTACGCCCCCGCCGCCGACGACTTCGAGTTCTCCGCCTGAGTCCGGCCCCCGCCGGATCCCCCTTCCCGCACCGCCGACCCGACCCGCGCTTGGAGTGCCCGTGAGCCTGCTCGACGTCTCGCCCGTCGTCCCCGTCGTGGTCATCGAGGACGCGGCGCACGCGGTGCCGCTGGCCCGGGCGCTGCTGCGCGGCGGCATCGGCATCGTCGAGGTCACCCTGCGCACCCCGGCCGCGCTGGAGGCCATCCGCGCCATCGCCGCCGAGGTGCCCGGCACCCTGGTCGGCGCGGGCACGGTGACCGCCCCGGAGCACGCCAAGGCGGCGCTGGAGGCAGGCGCGGGCTTCCTGGTCACCCCCGGCAGCACCGACCTGGTCCTGGGCGCCGCCGCCGACACCGGGCTGCCGGTGCTGCCCGGCGCGGCCACCGTCTCCGAGGCGATGCGGCTGGCCGAGCGCGGGTACACCGAGCTGAAGTTCTTCCCCGCCGAGGCCGCGGGCGGTGTGCCCTACCTGAAGTCGATCGCCGGGCCGCTGCCCGGCCTGCGCTTCTGCCCGACCGGGGGGATCAGCGCCGCGTCGGCGCCCGCCTACCTCGCGCTGGCCAACGTCGGCTGCGTCGGCGGTAGCTGGCTCACCGCCGCCCCGGCCGATCCCGCCGGGATCGAGGCCGCGGCACGCCTTGCCGCCGGACTGCGCGCAGATGCATGATGTGCGCGTCTGACGCGCATCAATGAGCAGGGGGCCCGGTGTCGCACGTCGCCGAGGAGATCACGAGCCAACCCGCGTGCTGGCGCCGAGCCGCCGCCGAGGCCCGGCCGGTCGCCGAACCGGGGGAGTCGGTGGCCGTGGTCGGCTGCGGCACCTCCTGGTTCATGGCGATGGCGTTCGCCGCGCTGCGCGAGGCCGCGGGCCACGGCCGCACCGACGCCTTCGCCGCCTCGGAGTTCCCGGCCGGGCGCGACTACGACCGGGTTGTGGCGATCACCCGCTCCGGCACCACGACCGAGGTCCTGGACCTGCTCGCCACCACCGGGGCGACCGTCCTCACCGCCAACCCGGACCTCGCCGGGAACACCGTCCTGCTCGACTACGCGGACGAGGAATCCGTGGTCCAGACCAGGTTCGCCACCACCGCCCTGGCGTACCTGCGCGCCTGCATCGGGGAGGACCTGACCGCCGCCGTCGCCGACGCGGAGCGGGCGCTGACCGTCGACCTCGGTGACCTGGTGGCCGCCGAGCAGGTGACCTTCCTGGGCCGCGGCTGGACCGTGGGGCTGGCGCACGAGGCGGCGCTCAAGCTGCGCGAGGCCGCGTCCGCGTGGACCGAGGCGTACCCGGCGATGGAGTACCGGCACGGCCCGATCAGCGTCGCCGAACCCGGCCGGGTCACCTGGGTGTTCGGCCCGGCGCCCGCCGGGCTGGCCGACGACGTCGCCGCCACCGGCGCCACCTGGGTCGACAGCGACCTGGACCCGATGGCGCACCTGGTCGTGGCGCAGCGGTTGGCGGTCGCGGTCGCGCTGCGGCGCGGGCTCGACCCGGACCGGCCGCGCCACCTCACCCGCTCGGTCGTGCTGCCGCCGTGCCGCTGACCCGCACCGCCGACCTGCTCGCCGCCGCCGTCCGCGGCGGGCACGGGCTCGGCGCCTTCAACGTCATCCAGCTCGAGCACGCCCACGCGCTGGTCGCCGCCGCCGAGCGCGCCGGGACCGCGGTCGTGCTCCAGATCAGCGAGAACTGCGTGCGCTACCACGGTTCCCTCGCCCCGCTGCTCGCCGCCGCGCTGGCGGTGGCCGAGGAAGCCGCGGTGCCGGTCGCGGTGCACCTCGACCACGTCGAGTCCGCGGAGCTGGTCGAGCGGGGGCTGCGCCTCGGCGTCGGATCGGTCATGTTCGACGCGTCCACCGCGCCCTACGCTGAGAACGTGGCCCGTACCCGCGAGATCGTCCGCCGCTGCCACGAGCGCGGTGTGGCGGTGGAGGCCGAGCTGGGCGAGGTCGGCGGCAAGGACGGCGTGCACGCCCCCGGCGCCCGCACCGACCCGGCCGAGGCCGCCGCCTTCGCCGAGGCCACCGGCGTCGACGCGCTCGCGGTGGCCGTCGGCAGCTCGCACGCCATGCGCACCCGCGACGCCGAACTCGACTTCGACCTCATCGCCGCCCTGCGCGCCGCGGTCGGGGTCCCGCTGGTCCTGCACGGCGCCTCCGGCATCGCCGACGCCGACCTGACCAGGGCCGTGCGCACCGGGCTGACCAAGGTCAACATCTCCACGCACCTCAACGCCGCCTTCACCGGCGCGGCCCGGCGCGCGCTGGCCGCCGACCCCGCGCTGGTCGACCCGCGCAAGTACCTCGCCCCGGCGCGCGCGGCGGTCACCGAGGAAGCCGCCCGGCTGCTCGGCGTGCTCGACGCCGTCCCCGCCACCGCCGTGCCACCGGGCACACCACAGGCCTGACCGTCGAGATCCCGGGCGGCGCGACCGCCCGGAGGGGAAGGGGAGTGCGCGTGATCCTCACAGTCACCGGGAACCCGGCGCTGGACGTCAGCTACCGGGTGGAGGACCTGCGGCCCGGCCACACCCACCGGGTGCGGACCGTGCACGAGCGGGCGGGCGGCAAGGGCCTCAACGTCAGCCGGGTCCTGCACGAGCGCGGGGTGCCCACGCTGGCGCTGGGCCCGGTCGGCGGCATCCTCGGCGACTCGCTGCGCGCCGACCTCGCCGAGGCCGGGGTGCCGCACGACCTGCTGCCGGTGGCCGCCCCCACCAGGATGACCATCGCCGTGGTCGACGACGGCGGCGACGCCACCCTGTTCACCGAACCGGGCGGGCCGCTGTCCCCGGTGGACTGGGAGCGGCTGGTCGCGCTGGTGCGGCGCCACCTCGCGGGCGCCGACGTCCTGGTCTGCTCCGGCAGCCTGCCCCCGGGCGCCCCGGTCGACGGCTACGCCGACCTGGTGCGCCTCGCCAAGGGCACGGGCGTGCCCACCGTGGTCGACACCAGCGGAGCCGCCCTGCTCGCCGCCGCCGCGGCGGGCGCCGACGTGGTCAAGCCCAACCTCGGCGAACTCCGCGAGGCCGTCGGCTCCGACGACCCGGCCGCCCTCACCGACCTGGGCGCCACCGCCGTCGTCGTCTCCCTCGGCGTCGACGGCGTGCGCGCCCACACCCCCGGGGGCACCTTCACCGCCCGCCCGCCGTCGCGGGTCGCGGGCAACCCCACCGGCGCGGGCGACGCCGCCGTGGCCGCCCTCGCCCACACGGTGGGCGCCGACTGGCCCGACCGGCTGCGCACCGCCGTGGCCTGGTCGGCCGCCGCGGTCGCCGCCCCGCTGGCGGGCACCCTGGACGGCACCGTGCTGGCGGAGGTCTTCGACCGGGTCGTGGTCACCAGGACCTGAGGGCGGCGGACGTGCGGGCGCGCCCGCCCGGTGGGACAACCGGGCGGGCGCGTTCCCCCGAGGGGTCGGATCAGCCCGTGACCAGGGTCAGGCCGTAGGCCGTCAGCGCCTCGTTGATCGGCTGGAAGTACGTCGTCCCGCCGGAGGAGCAGTTGCCCGAGCCGCCCGAGGTCAGGCCCTGCGCCTGCACGCGGGTGCCGGAGCCGGGGTTGCTGACGAACGAGCCGCCGGAGTCGCCGGGCTCGGCGCAGGCGTTGGTGCGGGTCAGGCCGTAGACGATGTCACCACCGCCGTAGTTGACGGTCTGGTTGAACGCCTGCACGGTGCCGCACTTCCAGCCGGTGGTGGAACCGGACCGGCAGACACCGCCGCCGACCTGGGTGACCGTCCGGCCCGCGACCGTCACGTCCGATCCGGAGGAGTACCGGTCCACCAGCGGGGTGGAGACCGCCGCCGAGCTGGACACGGTGATCCGGCCGTAGTCGTTGGTGGGGAACGACGAACCGCTGACCGAGCCGATGCTGCCGCCGGTGCCGCTGACCGCGCCGCCGATGTCGGTGCAGTGGCCCGCGGTGATCACGTAGCGGGTGCCCGCGGAGTTGCGGGCGTTGAAGCCCACCGAGCAGCGGCCGCCGCCGAAGTAGATCGCCTGCCCGCCGATGATGTTCCACAGCGGACGCGGCGCGTCGGTGACCCGCTCGGTGCGCACCGGGCCGGAGGCGGCGGTCTTCGCCCACGCCAGACCGGCGGCGTCGTCGTTGAGCACCGACACCACGACCTGGTTGGCGGCGGGGTCGACGTACCAGCCGGTCACGCTGGCGGGAACCGACTCGGCCGCGCGGGCGGCCTTGCCGTCCAGTGTGGACTGCACGCCCGCCAGTTCGGCGGCGCTGTGCTTGACCACCTTGGCGGTGGCACCCACGGCGCGCACCTCGGCGACCCGCGACGCGTCGGTGACGCCGACGACCAGCTTGCCGGTCGCCTGGTCGAGCCAGGTGTTGGCGTAGCTGCTGCCCAGCCGCGACGCCAGGGATTCCTGGGTGGCGGCAAGGGTTGCGCCGTCCGCGGTGGCGTCCAGCACGGACGGCAGCGCGGCGTCGGCGGGGGTGGCGAGCGCGACGGCGGTGACCGCGGCGCCCGCGATGGCGAACAGGGAACGCAGGGACAAGCGACTCACGAACGGCCTCCAAGGCAGGGGAGAAGGACCGGGTTCGAGCACTGCTGCTCCGGGTGGGCACCGCCTGGGAGTCCGGGGGGTTAACGACGGTGTACCAACCGAGGGGGACGACGCTACGGCAGCGGCGAGCCACGGCAACAGCGGCCGAAAGAGGCCCGCCGCACCCGCCCGCACCGGCCGATCGATCACCGGCAGTGCGGGGTTCCGACATCCGGGTGCCGACTGTCCGGCCCACCCCGACCCGCCCGGACGCACCCGGCGGCAACCTGCCGTGCACTTGCCATTTTCCCAGAGCGTTTCCCAGAGCATGGAACGCGCGCTTACGATCCGGCCATGGCCTCCTGGGCGAACCGCATCCGGATCACCGAGGGCGAGGACCCGGACTACCGGTTCTCCCTCGCCAACGAGCGCACCTTCCTGTCCTGGGTCCGCACCGCCCTCGCCCTGCTCGCGGGCGGAGTGGCCGTCTCGCAGTACCTCCCGGCCGCCCCGGTGCCGCTGCGCACCGCCCTGGCGCTGGCCCTGGTCACCCTGGGCACGGTGCTGGCCGCGCTGAGCCACCGGCGCTGGCGGCGCACCGAGCGGGCGATGCGGCTCGGGCGGGCGCTGCCGCCGACCACCCAGCTACCGCTGCTGGCCTTCGGGGTCACCGCGGTCGCGGTCGGACTGCTGGTGCTGGTGCTGGTCGCCGTCCGGTGAGCGCGGTCCAGGACCCGGGGTTGCAGGCCGAGCGCACCCGGCTGGCCTGGTCGCGCACCGCGCTGGCCACCGCCGCCCTCGGCGCCCTGCTCCTGCACGGCGCCCGCTCCCCGGTCGGCCTGGTCTGCGGCGGGGCCGTGCTGCTCGCCGCGGTGGGCGTGCTGCTGCGGGGGATCGGGCGCTACCGGCACATCCGCCGCGCGGTGGCCGCGGGCCGGTCCGTGGTGGACGGCTCCGGTTCCCCGATGGGCCTGCTGGTGCTCCTCCCGGCCGCGGCGGCGCTCATCGCGGTCCTCACCCGCTGACCCGGCGCTCCTCCGGGAGCGGCCCGGGCCCGGCAGCTCGTGTTCCGGCGGTGCCCAAAGGTCGAACCGATCCTCGTCCACACCCGATTTCAAGCGCACACCCCGGCAAAAGACCTACTCAGTGTGGGCTTGAGACAGGTGCAACTCACTCGTTCGAGCGATCGTCGGCCCGGAGAGGGTACAGCTCGCCCAAACGTGCGTAACTTAACAAACCTCGGGGAACACGCTGGTCAAAGCTTCGTGTTCTCGAGGTCGAAGCGGACGGTCGGGGGTATTGGATGGACTGCGTGGCGTATCAGCGTGCCCTCGGTCGGGAGTTGCAACAGTTGCGGGTGCGGCGTCGGTGGACCCGGGCCCAACTGGTGCAGCGGTTGCCGATGGAACTGTCGGCCCAGGCGCTCGCCTCCTACGAGACGGGCACGCGCTCCTGCACGGTGGTGCGGTTCGTGGAGCTGTGCACGGCCCTGGAGGCGTCCCCGCACGACCTGCTGGAGCGGGTGCACGACCAGGTCAACCACGACGACCACCCGGCCTCGCTCAAGGTCGACCTCACCCGGCTCGCCCTCGACGAGCGGGCCCCGCTGAACCCGGCCCGCCGGTGGGCGGCGGCGGAGGTCGCCCGGCACGCCCCGGGCACCCGCGACCTCGACCTGTCGGCGCTGGAGTCGCTGGCCGCCCTGTGCGGGCTGGCCACGGTGGAGCTGGTCCGGATGCTCCGCGAGGGCTGAGCCGGGCACCCGGTTGTTCTCCTGATCTTCACTCGTTCGGCCGCCCTGCCGGTGCCGCGCACGGGGTACGGTCGAGAATTGGTCCTTGCGTGCTGGGTGGAGACGAGCGGTGGATCTTCGACTGGACGACTCGCCCGCTCCCGGGGTCGTCGCCGTGGCGATCGGTGGCGAGGTCGACCTGCTGGCCGCGGGCATCCTGGAGCGGTTCCTGCTGGGCGCGGTCGCCGAGCAGCGCGGCCCCAAACCGGGCCTGATCATCGACCTGTCCGAAGCGGAGTTCTTCGGCTGCGCGGGCCTCAATGCCCTGCTCGCCGCCCAGCGCAGACTCGACCGCGCGGGCGGCTGGCTGCGCCTGGTGGATGTGTCGTCCGCGGTGAGCCGGGTGCTGGACGTCGCCGGGATGAACACCGACCTGCGCGTGGCGTCCTCCGCGGACGACCACAACGGACTGCCGTAACCGGCTCGGGCGGGTCGACCAGCGCCGCCCGCGGGCGCGGGTGCGCGTCCGGACTCCCCGCCGCACCCGGACACCGCGGCCGAGTCGTCGACGCCGCGATGTGGTTACCCGCAGGGAATGTTCCCGTCAACAACAAACCGCCGAATTCGGCCACCCGGTCTGAGATTTTCGCCCGAATGCCCCTATTTCGGTGCCCGTTCTCGGTATGCTCGGGTTCCACGGCGATCTCGGGGGCAGGATGCGGGTCACCATCGCGGACGTCGCCCGCCGCGCGCGGGTCAGCAAGGCCACTGTGTCACGCGTCCTGAACGATCGCGGCGAGGTCGACGCGGGCACGGCCATCCGGGTGCGCGAGGTCATCGCCGCCACCGGCTACACCCCCAGTGCGGGCGCCGTGGGCCTGGCCCGGGGGCGCACCCAGACCGTCGGCGTCCTGGTCCCCCACCTGACCTGCCCCTGGGTGGGCGCCGTCCTGCAAGGCGTGTCGGACGTCCTGGAGGCCCACGGCTACGGCCTGCTCCTGCACACCACGAACCGCGGCGCGGACTCCCTCACCCGGTTCACCCGCCACGTCTCCGGCAACGCGTTCGACGGCCTGCTGCTGGTCGACCCCCCGGACCCGCTCTCCTGCCTCGACGGCCTGCGTGAGTCGGGCTTTCCCGTGGTCATGGTCGACGACCACAACGACCACCCCGGCTTCCCCTCGGTGGTCACCGGCAACCGGGCGGGCGCCACCGCGGCGGCCACCCACCTCCTCGCCACGGGCCGCACCCGCCCGGTCGTGATCTCCGGCCCCGCGGCCCTCGGCCGCACCCAGGCCCGCACCGAGGGCTTCCGCACCCCCTTCGCCGCGGCAGGCCACCCCACCCCCCACCACGTCGAGGGCGACCTCACCCGCGCGGGCGGCCACGCGGCCATCACCGCCCTGCTGGCCGAAAACCACGAGTTCGACTCCGTCTTCACCCACAACGACCTCACCGCCGCAGGCGCCCTGGACGCCCTGCGCGAGGCCGGTGTCAACGTCCCCACCCAGGTCGCCGTCATCGGCTTCGACGACACCGACCTGGCGGCCCACACCCAGCCACCCCTCACCACGGTCCGCCGCCCCGCCAGGGAAATGGGCGAGGCAGCGGCCACGACCCTCCTGGCGAACCTGGCGGGCGAACCGTTCCCCACCACCCCGGAGATCATCCCCACCGAACTGGTCATCCGAGCCTCAGCCCCCTGAGCCGGCAGTCCACTGTGGAACAAAGTGGGCGGTGATCCAGCGCCGCACCCCACGCCCGATTGCACGCGGCACCCACCACGGAACCGCAAACCCGGCCACCACCCACCCTCGAACCGCCGCCCCAACGGCCAACCGCACCGAACCCCACCGGCACAACGGCGACCATCCCACCAGCCACCTGCCGGGCGGCCAGCCACCCGGACCCCCCCGGGCGCAGCCAGTCGACCCACCCCCAAACCGCCCGCCGGGCAGCCAGCCGCCCGAACCCCACCGGGCGCAGCCGCCCACTCACCCCCAAACCGCCTGCCGGGCGGTCGGCCGCCCCGAACCCAACGGGCGCAGCAAAGCCAGCCACCCCCGCAACCGCCAGCCCGGCTAAGCAGATGCCCGGGTGGGTGGATGTGCTTGGGTGGGGGTGCCGATCATGTGCAAGCCTGCTTGGGCTGTGGGGCATCTTTTCGCCCCACTCGGTCACACTGGGCGCATGATCGGCGTAGGGGCCCCGCCCAAGCGGATCCACCCACCCGGGCACGCCCCGAAAGTCCCGGGCCTTGATAAGCAGGCACGGCCGAGCAATCCACTCACCCGGGCACCACCAACAAACGACCGGGCCCTCACCGGCAAGCAGATCCAGCCAGGCACCGCCCAACCCCGAGCATGCAGCACCAGCAGGCACCCACCGCGCAACCCCGACACGATGCGCCCGGCACCCCGGCTCCCGAATCACCGACCCGGGAGCCGGAACACTCACCCCTTGTACCCGGCCTTCCGCAACGCCTCAGCCAACGCACTGTTGGCAGGCGGCGGCGAAGCCTCCCGCCGCTTCCCACCACCACCGCCACCGCCACCACGCTGCTGCTGCCCCGGCCCCCGCCCGCGGTTCGGCTCCCGCCGCCCACCACCCGAAGGCGCACCGGGCGCAGGCAGTTCATCGTCCAGGCGCAGGGTCAACGAGATCCGCTTGCGCGGGATGTCGACCTCCAGCACCTTCACCTTCACCACGTCACCGGACTTGACCACGTCGCGCGGGTCCTTCACGAACGTGTGCGACAGCGCCGAGACGTGCACGAGGCCGTCCTGGTGCACACCGATGTCCACGAACGCGCCGAAGGCGGCCACGTTCGTGACCACCCCCTCCAGGGTCATCCCCGGCGTGAGGTCGCTGAGCTTCTCCACGCCGTCGGCGAAGGTGGCGGTCTTGAACTCCGGCCGCGGGTCCCGGCCCGGCTTCTCCAGTTCCGCCAGGATGTCGGTCACCGTCGGCACGCCGAACTTCTCGTCCACGAAGTCCGCCGGGCGCAGCGCGCGCAGCTTGGCCGAGTTGCCGATCAGGCCGACCACCTCGCCGCCGGTCGCCGCGAGGATGCGGCGCACGACCGGGTACGCCTCGGGGTGCACGCTGGAGGAGTCCAGCGGGTCGTCGCCGGAGGGGATGCGGAGGAAGCCCGCGCACTGCTCGAACGCCTTCGCGCCCAGCCGGGGGACGTCCTTGAGGCCGGTGCGGCTGCGGAACGGCCCGTGCGCGTCGCGGTGCGCCACGATGTTCTCCGCCAGGCCCGCGCTGATGCCCGACACCCGGGTCAGCAGCGGCGCCGATGCGGTGTTCACGTCCACGCCCACGCCGTTCACGCAGTCCTCGACCACCGCGTCCAGCGAGCGCGACAGCTTCACCTCGGACAGGTCGTGCTGGTACTGCCCGACACCGATGGACTTCGGGTCGATCTTCACCAGTTCGGCCAAGGGGTCCTGCAACCGCCGGGCGATCGACACCGCGCCGCGCAGCGACACGTCCAGGCCCGGCAGCTCCTGCGAGGCGTAGGCCGACGCCGAGTACACCGACGCGCCCGCCTCCGACACCACGATCTTGGTCAGCTTCAACTCGGGCAGCCGCTTGATCAGCTCGATGGCCAGCTTGTCGGTCTCCCGCGAGGCGGTGCCGTTGCCGATGGCGATCAGGTCCACCTTGTGCGCGGCCGCGAGCCTGCCCAGCTTGGCCAGCGCCTCGTCCCACCGCTGCTGCGGCACGTGCGGGTAGATGGTGTCGGTGGCCACCACCTTGCCGGTCCCGTCGACCACGGCGACCTTCACCCCGGTGCGGAAGCCCGGGTCCAGGCCCATGGTGGCGCGGGCGCCCGCCGGTGCGGCGAGCAGCAGGTCGCGCAGGTTCGCCGCGAAGACCCGGACCGCCTCGTCCTCGGCCGCCTGGCGCAGCCGGGTGCGCAGGTCGATGCCCAGGTGCACCAGGATCCGCGTCCGCCACGCCCAGCGCACGGTGTCCAGCAGCCACTTGTCGCCGGGGCGGCCCCGGTCGGCCACGCCGAAGCGCTGCGCGATCCGCACCTCGTAGTCGGTGCGCACCGGCGGCACCGCGGTCTGGTCGACCTCGGGGTCCGGTTCCAGGGTGAGTTCGAGGACCTCCTCCTTCTCACCGCGGAACATGGCCAGGATCCGGTGCGAGGGCAGCTTGGCGAAGGGTTCGGCGAAGTCGAAGTAGTCGGCGAACTTGGCGCCGTCCTCTTCTTTGCCCTCGCGCACCTTCGACGCCAGCACGCCCTTGCCCCACATCCGCTCGCGCAGCTCGCCGATCAGGTCGCCGTCCTCGGCGAAGCGCTCCACCAGGATCGACCGCGCGCCGTCCAGCGCCGCGGTCGCGTCGGCCACGCCCCGCTCCGCGTCGACGTAGCCCGCGGCCACCTCGCGCGGGTCGTGCGCCGGGTCGTCGATCAGCGCGTCGGCCAGCGGTTGCAGCCCCGCCTCCCGCGCGATCTGCGCCTTGGTGCGCCGCTTGGGCTTGAACGGCAGGTAGAGGTCCTCCAGCCGCGACTTGGTCTCCGCGGCCATGATCTGGGCGGTGAGCGCGTCGTCGAGCTTGCCCTGCTCGCGGATCGAGTCGAGCACCGCGGTGCGCCGGTCCTCCAGTTCGCGCAGGTACCGCAGCCGCTCCTCGAGCGCGCGCAGCTGCGCGTCGTCGAGGGTGCCGGTGACCTCCTTGCGGTAGCGGGCGATGAACGGCACCGTCGCCCCGCCGTCGAGCAGCTCGACGGCGGAGGTGACCTGCCCCTCCCGTACCCCGAGCTCCTCGGCGATGCGCTGATGGATCCCCTGCGCTGGCGCGGTCATGGCTCCTGCTTCCACTGCGGTTCAACTTCGCTGTCGCAGGCCATTCTGACGGACCCGGCGGCTGAACGGGCGCATGGGTGGCGCCCTGTGGACAACTCCGGCGGCCGGGTCGGGGCCTGTGGACAACGCATCGCCCGCACCGGGGAAATGTGCGACAAAGGCATCCGGCACACCACCGACCGCACAAGGAGAAGGCCCGTGTTCACCCAGGAAAGCGCACTCCACGCCCGCAAGCCGTCGACCGCCCGCGGCCCTGCACGACACGACGTACCCCATCCGGGTGAAACAGGTGGCACGCACCGACAGTGGGGGGTTGCGGCGGACCGGTTGCGCGAACGGGTCACGCACCGGCTTGATCATCCAATGAGGACAGAGCTGCCCGTCGCGCGGTCCGGTCGCCCAGGTCCGCGGCCCCTCCCGGGGGAACCGCCCGGGTCGGAGGAGCCCGGAAAGCCTGCTGGGCCCCGCTCCGGGGGAGGAGCGGGGCCCAGCGGAAAGTCTCGTCGTCGAGACTCAGACGGGGACGACCCCGGTGGCCTGCGGTCCCTTGTTGCCCTGACCGACCTCGTAGGTCACCTTCTGGTTCTCCTCCAGCGTGCGGAAGCCGCTCGTCTGGATCTCCGAGTAGTGCACGAACACGTCGGAACTGCCGTCGTCGGGGGCGATGAAGCCGTAGCCCTTTTCCGAGTTGAACCACTTGACGGTGCCCTCAGCCATACCGCTCTCCTAGCTGTGCTGCCTCCCGGCGTCCGCTGGTTGCGACGCCCGGGACGTCCGGTCACGCTGGCGGTCCGGACGACCACAGGCAGTCAAACACACCTCGCGGCGCAGAGGTAGGGCCTTGACAATGGACGTCTCAGCGGCCCGCGGCGAAGGCGGACAAAGCGCACAGGACGGCCCAGGCGCCCGCCACCCCGGCGGAGTTGCGGCGACTGCCCGCCTCGGGGAGGCCGGTGCCGAAGGTGATCGCGTCGGCGGTGTCGGAGGCGACCCGGACGGCGATGGCCGCCCGCAGCGGCGCACCCGCGGGGGCGAACGCCATGGCCAGCCCGGTGGCCACGTCGCGGACACCGATGCTCCTGGTCAGCGCCGCCACACCGGGCTTGGGGGTGCCGCTCGGGTCGACCAGCCCGGTGGGCTTGGCCATCAGCAGCGGGCGCACCGTGATCGCCGCGCCGTACACCGCGGTGGCGGCCCCCAGGGCCCTCGGGATCCACGTCAACTGAGCCATGGACGGAGGCTACCCAGCCCGCGCCCGACCCACCCGGTGAGCGGACGGGCAAGATCGTGGGGTGCAGGCGACCTCGACCACCCCCGACCTCTGGCAGCAGATCTTCGGCGACAACTGGCAGCCACCCGCCACGATGGTGCTGATCACCGCGGGGGTGGCACTGCTGGTGGTGCTGCTGCGCCCGGTCTGGCGGCCTGCCCGCAACGTGATCACCATCGTGCACGAGGCGGGCCACGGACTGGTCGCCGTCCTGGTCGGCAGGCGGCTGTCCGGCATCCGCCTGCACTCGGACACCTCCGGCGTCACCGTCTCCCGCGGCAAGCCGGAGGGGCCGGGCATGGTCCTCACGTCGTTCGCGGGCTACGTGGCGCCGTCACTGCTCGGTCTGGGCTTCGCGGCGCTGCTGGCGGCCGAACGGACGAACGCCGTTATCGTGATCTGCGCGATATTGCTTTTCGGCGTCCTGGTCATGGTGCGCAACCTGTACGGGGTGCTGTCGGTGGTCGTCACCGGGCTGCTCCTGTTCGCCGTTTCGTGGTTCGCACCGGACGGCGTACAGGCTGCGTTCGCGTACCTGATCGCGTGGTTTCTGCTGTTCGGCGGCGTGCGGCCGGTGTTCGAGCTCCAGCGCAAGCGCCGCCGCGGGCGGGCCGGGGACTCCGATGCCGACCAGCTCGCCCGGCTCACCGGGGCGCCCGGGTTCTTCTGGGTCGCCTCGTTCCTGATCATCGATCTGGGCTCGCTGCTGGTCGCCGCGGCGTGGCTGCTCCTGCCGTGACCGGGTACCGACGGTATTCGGGCGTTAGGCTGCCCGCATGCCCCGACTGAGCAGGGTCGAGAGCCAGGCCCGCACCCGCGAGCTGCTCATCGCCACCGCCAAGGACCTCTTCCTCCGCGACGGCTACCACGCCACCTCGCTGGAGAAGGTCGCCGAGGCCGCGGGCTTCTCCAAGGGCGCGGTCTACTCGAACTTCCGCAACAAGGACGAGCTGTGCCTGGTCGTCCTGGACGACATCCACGCCGAGCACATCAAGGCCGTCGGCGAAGCCGTCTCCGGCAGGCCGTTCGACGACGCGGTCGCCCTGTTCTCCGAGTGGGCCGAGCGCATGATCGGCGATGAGGGCTGGACCGTGCTCGAGGTCGAGTTCGGCCTCCAGGCCCGCCGCGACCCGGCGCTGCGCGCCGAGCTGGCCGTGCGCGACCGGGCCGTGCGCGACGCCATCACCGCCCTGGCCCGCACCTTCGACACCTCCGCCCACCCGGCCCCGCTGCCCCCCGAGGACATGGCCACCGTCCTGCTGAGCCTCGGAATCGGACTCGCCATCCAGCGCGTCATCGACCCCGGCGTCCCGATCGGCACCCTCACCGACACCCTGCGCTCGCTGCTGGGCAGACCCAGGTCCGAATAGGACTTCACGTTCGCTCCGATCCGAAGTGGCCGGTACGAATGCGACTGGTCACAATGTCGACACCTGTTCGTGTCACAGCGGACCCGCTGTGGCGCAAGCGAAGTCCCATCACGATCATGGATAGTCGCGAGTATCGACAATCCGAGATCGAGAGGGACCCCAGTGACCGACCCGGCCGAGGCCACCCCGCCGCGGCGGCGCACCCAGCGCGAGCGCCGCGAGGCGACCGTGGGCAAGCTCGTCGACGCGACCATCGCCGCGATCTCCGAGGTCGGCTACGCCCGCGCCTCGGTGCAGGAGATCTGCAAACGGGCCGGTGTGTCGCACGGCGGGCTGTTCCGGCACTTCGAGACCCGGCTGGATTTGGTCGTCACCGCGGCCGAGGAAGTCGGCCGCAGGCTGATCTCGAACTTCTGGGAGCAGGTCGGCCCCGTCGTCGAACACGAGGCGGGCCTGCACGACGTCCTCCGAGCCATCCGCGCCGCATCCCGCTCCCCGCTGAACCTGGTCTGGTTCGAAATCCTCGTCGCCGCCCGCACCGACACCGCCCTGCGCACCCGGCTGCGCCCGACCCTGGACAGCTTCGCCGAGGACATCTACCTCACCGCCCTGCGCATCCCCGCCATCGCCGCCCAACCGGTCGAAACCCGCCAGGCAGCGGTCTCCGCCGCCCTCCACATGTTCGACGGCGAGACCTTCGCCAACGCCATCCACCCCAGCCCCCACCTCGACGACAAACGCCTGGAAATCGTCGCCGCCCTCTACCAGACCCCGGCCACCCGGGACTGATCCCCACCACCGACCACCCGAGATCGGTCTCCACCCCGGCTTGGTCTCCCTCCGAGACCCGAGCCCCACCCCTCGGCGATCCGGGACCGCCCCTCCCGGCTCGCCGCCCACCCCGGCCAACCGGCGCCTGTCACCCCCACGGGCAGTCCGAGAAGGCTCACGAACCAGTCCGATGTGCTCCAGCCGTGGCGGCTGCCTCCACTCGCCTGGCCCTGCCTGGCCCTGCCTGGCCCTGCCTGGGCCTGCTTGAACCGGCCCGGACCTGGATGCCTCCGGACCCGCCCGGACGTGGATGCCGTCGGGCCCACCGCGCCTGAGTGCCTCCGGAGTCGCCCGGGCCCACCCGGCCTGCACGCCCCCGGGTCCGGCCGGGCCCGCCCGGGCTCGGATGCTCCTGGACTCGGCCGGGTCTGACTGCTCCTGGGTCGGCCCGGCCTGCACCCCGTCCCACCGGACCGGGCGCTCCCGGTTCCTGCCGGTCGGTCCACACCGATCCCGGCCACTCCTGGCGGTCGAAACCGACCACCGTCCACAACGGCCCAACCCCACTGCAGGCAACCCCTCCGAAAGCCTTTGCGCTCCTCGTGACCCGCCATGGCGGGGCCGCCCCGCACTCACCCACTGCCCACCCGTGACAGCCATCCGCCCACGACAACCCCACCACGCACCAGCCCACCCCGAGCCCCACCCGTCCCGCAGCTCGCAGCAACCCGCAACCTGCTGCAGCCGCGTCCGCTCAGACCCCCGCCCCTCCCCGTCCCAAGATCATCCACCCGCCCCCGCGCAGAGCCCACCCATCCCAAAGGGGGCTCCCCCTCATTCAATTCTAGTTGTGCTCTGGGCGGTGGGTAAGTGGTCGGTTGCGGGGTGTGGACAACTTTCGGGGGAATCGCCGGGGCTGTGGACAGAGGGGAGCGCTCGGCGGCGAATCCTGACAAGCTCGACCTCGTCGGGGCACGGGACGCACGGCGAGAGGACGGGTGGGGCTATGACGACGGGGTTCCCCGGGGGTGGGGTGCTCGAGGCGCTGGTGTGCTTCGAGCAGGCGACCGTGGTGCTGGCGCTGTGCGACGGGCCCGAGCTGGTGGTCCGGACGGTCAACGCGGCCGGGCGGGCCGCGGTGGGGGCGGACCTGGTGGGCAGGCCGCTGCCGGTCCAGGGGCACCGGCCGGGGCTCGACGCGGTGCTGGCCGACGGCAAGGAGTACCGGGCCGGGGGCGTGACCGTGGGCAAGGCGAAGCTCGACGTGGTCTTCCGGGCGGTGACCGCGAAGGACGGGCACATCACCGGGGTGACCTTCGAGGGCCACCTCCCCGGCTGAGGCAGACTCTCCCGGACGGACCCGGGCTACGAAGGGACACACGAAGGTGACCGACCAGCACACGGTCGTGGCGGAGTGCGCGGCGCGGGCCAAGGCCGCCGCCCCGGCGCTCGCGGCCGCGTCCGACGAGGCGATCGACAACGCCATCGGGGAGATGGCCGCGCGGCTGTCCTCGGCCAGGGCGAAGGTGCTCGCCGCCAACGCCGAGGACGTGGCCGCCGCGGAGGCCGCAGGGATGAGCGGGGGGCTGCTCGACCGGCTGCGGATCACCGAGGACCGGCTCTCCGACATGGCCGAGCAGCTGCGGCTGCTGGCCGGTGTCCCGCACCCGCCGCGGGAGACGCCGGTGCGGGAGCTGGACGGCGGGTTGAAGCTGGTCGAGCTGCGCAGGCCGGTCGGGGTCATCGGGGCCAACTACGAGGCCCGGCCCAACGTCACCGTGGACGTGGCCTCGCAGCTGGTCAAGTCGCGCAACGCCGGGGTGCTGCGCACCGGTTCGGCGGCGCTGCGGTCGGCCACCGCGCTGCTCAAGCACGTGATCGCGCCCGCGCTCGACGAGGCCGGGCTCGACCCGGACGCCGTGCAGCTGGTGCCCACCGCCGACCGGGAGGCGGCCGGTGCGCTGGTCGAGCTGCCCGGGCTGGTGCCGCTGGTCATCCTCCGCGGCAGCGGCGAGAGCACCCGCGAACTGGGCAGGCGCGCCGCCCAGGTGGGGGTGCGGACCCTCGCGCACGCCGACGGCGGCGGTGTCCTCTACTACGACAGCAAGGCCGACCCCGCCTTCGCCACCGACCTGATCCGGCGCAGCCTGGACCGGCTCGGCGTCTGCAACCGGCTCAACCTGCTGCTGGTGCACCGCGACGTCTACGACTCCGCCCTGCCGGGCATCCGGGCCGCCCTCGACGACGTGCGGGTTACGCCCTCGCTGCCGCCGCACACCCACGCGATCGGGTACGAGTGGGCGCTCGACGGCGACCGCGAGGCCACCGTCACCGTCGCCCCCGTCGACGACCTGCGCGAGGCCGCGCGGATCGCCAACGAGGAGACCTCCGGGCTGGCCGCGGGCATCGTCACCGAGGACAGGGCGACCGCCGAGGAGTTCATGGCCGCCTACACCGGCACCGGCGTGTTCTGGAACGCCCCGACCCGGCTGCTCGACGGTTTCAAGCTGCTCGGCGTCCCGGAGACGGGCATCAACATCGACCGGGTTCCCGGCCCCCGCGGACCGGTCACCTACACCGACCTCACCCTGCGGCAGTACGCGGTGGTACCGGTGTGACCTGGGCAACCGACCGTTTTTGTGCGATCGGTTAGTTATGCACAGCACACCATGCCCACACGAGCCCGTCACAGTCCACCGGGCTACGATCCTTCCCGAGCCGCACCGGCGTGGCCGGCCGCGACTCACCAGATGGACGCCCACCACCATCAGTTGCAGGAGGCAGGAGTGACGGCAGTAGCCCCACGGCCGATCGCCACGCGGCCCTACCCGGCCCGCGAGACGGCCAAGGGTTCGTACCTGCTGCGGCTGTTCCGCACGACGGACCACAAGCAAATCGGCATCATGTACCTGGTCACGTCGTTCGCCTTCTTCATGGTGGGCGGCGCGATGGCGATGCTCATCCGCAGCGAGCTGGCCGTCCCGGGCCAGCAGTTCCTGTCGCAGGAGCAGTACAACCAGCTCTTCACCATGCACGGCACGGTCATGCTGCTGCTGTACGCGACGCCCATCCTGTTCGGGTTCGCGAACTTCATCCTGCCGCTGCAGATCGGCTCGCCGGACGTCGCGTTCCCGCGGCTGAACGCGTTCTCGTACTGGCTGTACCTGTTCGGCGGCATCATCGTGATGACCGGCTTCCTGACGCCGGGTGGCGCCGCCGACTTCGGCTGGTTCGCCTACACCCCGCTGTCGGACAAGATCCACTCGCCGGGTGTCGGCGCCGACCTGTGGATCACCGGCCTGGCCGTCGGTGGTCTCGGCACCATCCTCGGCGCGGTCAACATGCTCACCACCGTGGTCTGCCTGCGGGCGCCCGGCATGACCATGTTCCGGATGCCGATCTTCACCTGGAACATCCTCATCACCAGCATCCTGGTGCTGCTGGCGTTCCCGATCCTCACCGCCGCGCTGTTCGGCCTGCTCGCCGACCGACAACTCGGGGCGCACGTGTTCGACCCGGCCAACGGCGGCGTGATCCTCTGGCAGCACCTGTTCTGGTTCTTCGGCCATCCGGAGGTCTACATCGTCGCCTTGCCGTTCTTCGGCATCGTGTCGGAGATCTTCCCGGTGTTCAGCCGCAAGCCGCTGTTCGGCTACCGCGGCCTGGTGTACGCGACCCTGGCCATCGCCGCGCTGTCGGTGACGGTGTGGGCGCACCACATGTACGCCACCGGCGCCGTGCTGCTGCCGTTCTTCTCCTTCATGACCTTCCTGATCGCGGTCCCGACCGGGGTGAAGTTCTTCAACTGGATCGGCACGATGTGGAAGGGGTCGCTGACCTTCGAGACCCCGATGCTGTTCAGCGTCGGCTTCCTGGTCACGTTCCTCTTCGGCGGTCTGACCGGTGTGCTGCTCGCGGCCCCGGCCATCGACTTCCACGTGTCCGACACGTACTTCGTCGTCGCGCACTTCCACTACGTGCTCTACGGCACGATCGTGTTCGCCACCTTCGCGGGCATCTACTTCTGGTTCCCGAAGATCACCGGGCGGTTCCTCGACGAGCCGCTGGGCAAGCTGCACTTCTGGACCACGTTCATCGGCTTCCACGGCACCTTCCTGGTCCAGCACTGGCTGGGCAACGAGGGCATGCCGCGCCGCTACGCGGACTACCTGGCCAGCGACGGCTTCACCACGCTGAACACGATCTCCACGATCGGCGCGTACATCCTCGGCGCCTCGACGCTGCCGTTCATCTGGAACGTGCTCAAGTCCTACCGGTACGGCGAGCTGGTCGAGGCCGACGACCCGTGGGGCTACGGCAACTCCCTGGAGTGGGCCACCAGCTCCCCGCCGCCGCGGCACAACTTCACCGAGCTGCCGCGCATCCGCTCGGAGCGCCCGGCGTTCGACCTGCACTACCCGCACATGGTCGAGCAGGGGCACCACGACAAGTACGTCGGTGTCGGGTCGGCCAAGCACAAGCCCGCCCCGTCGGAGATCCTCGCCGAGAAGATGAACACCGACGACATCTCCAAGGGTGACCCCACCCTGTCGAACTGACCGGGATCACCAGCAGGTGAACCCGAACATCCAGTAGATCCAGTGGAGCTGCGGGTGGAACCAGGTACGCGCGACGTGCCGGGTCCACCCGCAGTCCCATGTCCGGGGCCGGACGGTCCCGCGAGCCCCGGGAGACCGCGATCGTGACCGCCGCCCAGAACCCCGCCGCCACCCCCGCCCCGGGGACCCCGGTCCTGATCACCGTCACCGGGCCGGACAAGCCGGGTGTGTCCTCCGTGCTGTTCGCCGTGCTGGTCCGGCACGGGGTGGAGATCCTCGACGTGGAGCAGGTCGTCATCCGCGGGCAGCTGGTGCTCGGCGTGCTGGTCAGCGCCGACCACGACGCCGAGGGGTTGCAGGAGTACGTCGAGCAGGCGATGGCGTCGGTGGCGATGCACGTCGAGGTCGAGGTGGGGGTGGACCCGTCGTCGGCCACCGGCTCCACGCACGTGCTGGTGGTGCTGGGCAGGCCGGTCACCGCCCGCGCGTTCAGCGAGGTCGCCCGCCACCTGGCCGCGCTCGGGGCCAACATCGACTCGATCCGCCGGGTCGCCGACTACCCGGTGACCGGTCTGGAGCTGCGGGTCTCGGTCGCCGAGGACACCGACACCGCCGACGCCGAGCTGCGCGGCGCGCTGGCCGCGCTGTCGGGCCGGGTGGGCCTCGACATCGCCGTGGAGCGCGACCTGCTCTCCCGGCGGGCCAAGCGGCTCATCGTGTTCGACGTGGACTCCACCCTGGTGCAGGGGGAGGTCATCGAAATGCTCGCCGCCAAGGCCGGGTGCGAGGACAAGGTCAAGGAGATCACCGACGCGGCCATGCGCGGCGAGATCGACTTCACCGAGTCGCTGCACCAGCGGGTGGCGCTGCTGGAGGGCCTGCCCGCCACCGTCCTCGACGAGGTCGCCGCCGCCATCCAGCTCACCCCCGGCGCCCGCACCACCATCCGCACCCTCAAGCGCCTCGGCTTCCGCTGCGGTGTGGTCTCCGGCGGGTTCGACTACATCATCGAGAGCCTGGTCGACGACCTCGGCCTCGACTTCCACGCCGCCAACGAGCTGGAGATCTCCCGCGGCGTGCTCACCGGTCGGGTCATCGGCGAGGTCGTCGACCGCGCGGGCAAGGCCGTCGCCCTGCGCCGCTTCGCCCAGCAGTACGGGGTCCCGCTCGCGCAGTGCGTGGCCGTCGGCGACGGCGCCAACGACATCGACATGCTCGCCACCGCGGGCCTCGGCATCGCCTTCAACGCCAAGCCCGCGCTGCGCGAGGTCGCCGACACCGCCCTGTCGCACCCGTACCTCGACGTCGTGCTGTTCGTGCTCGGGGTCACCCGCGCGGAGGTCGAGGCCGCCGACGCCGCCGACGGCCTGGAGTTCGACCGCCTGTGACCGCCATCCTCGACCCGCTGGCCGACCGCTACGCCTCCTGGCTCACCCGCCCGGCCGCCTCCGCCGCCGACACCTCCGACGAGGACCCGGCGGAGGTCCGCGCCATGCCGGTCATCCTGCATATCGAGCGCGACCCCCAGCCCGACCGCACGGCCCTGCTGGAAGCGGCCGCGGCGGCCGCGCTCGCGGTCTGCCTGGCACCCGAGGCCGAGGGCGAGTGGTACCCCGAGCTGCACGCCTGGGTCAGCGGCCGCATCCGCAAGGTCTCCCGCCGCGCCCGCGGCGCCCACTGGTCCGCCGTCCACGACCTGCCGGGCGTCACCATCGAGGTCGACGGCGCCAAGGCCCGCGCCCTGGTGCCGATGCGGGTCAGCGAGACGCCCAAGGAGGTCTCCCGCCTCCAGATCTCCGGCAGCGAACTGCCCGCCTCCACCCCCGGCCCCGTTCCGGCGGGCGCACCCGTGCTGTGGCTGAACCCGGACGTGCCGATGACCGCGGGCAAGGCCGCCGCCCAGGTCGGCCACGCCACCATGCTCCTCGCCGCGCTGATGCACGCCTCCGCCCGGCACGAGGCCCTCAAGACCTGGGCGGCCCTCGACCACCGCACCGCCGTCCGCACCCCGACCCCCGCCGCCTGGGCTGCCGCCCACCCCGGCGCCGACCCCGAGGCGGCCTGGCGCGACCACGGCGTGGTCGCCGTCCGGGACGCGGGCTTCACCGAGGTCGCCCCCGGCACGGTCACGGTCCTGGCCCACTGGCCCTGACCCCACCCACCAGCACCGACCGGCCCCACGGCACCCGATCCACCCACCCCGGCCTGACCCGCCCGGCCTGCTCCCGCCCCGCCCGCCTTGCCTCAACCCGGCCCGGCCCGGCCTGCCCCGCCTCAACTTGGCCCAACCCGCCCTGCCCTGCCCAGGCTTGGGGTCTGGCCCGCCCCGACTCGGCTCGCCCCAGCGTGCCTCAATCCGGCCCGGCCTGCCCCAACTTGCCTCAATCTGCCCCGGCTTGGCCCGCCCCGTCCCGGACCGGCTCGACCTGACCTAGCCGGGCCGGGCCTGGTCAGGCCCAGCTCGACCCGGCCTCAATCAGGCCCGGCCCGACTTGCCCCGCCCCGCCCTGGCCTGACCTGGCTTGGTCTGGCCCGCCCCGGACCGGCTCGACCTGATCTGGCCGGGCCGGGCCTGGTCAGGCCCAGCTCGGCCCGGCCTCAACCAGGCCCGGCCTGCCCCGACTTGCCTCAACCCGCCCCGCCCTGGCATGTCCCGGTCTGGCCTACCTTGGCTCAGCTCAGCATGGCGCTGCTCCCGCTGAGCCTCGATGGCGCAGCCGCCGGCCACCCCTGCAACCGACGGCCCGGCTACGCAGATGCCCGGGTGGGTGGATGTGTTTGGCCGGGGGTGGCGATCATGTGCAAGCCTGCCCGGGCTGTGGGGCATCCCTTCAGCCCCACTCGGTCACACTGGGCACATGATCGCCATAGGGGCCCCGGCCAAACACATCCACCCAGCCGGGCACCCCAGCCAAAAGACCGGGGCAGCCAAAGACCGGGACAGCCAGGAGTCCGGTCCAAGTGGTCAGGTGCCTGCGGCGAACAGGAGGCCGATGGTCACCGCCCCCGGGTCGGTGACACCGATGGCGTGGTCACCCACATAGCTGGCGCGGCCCCTCCGAGCGCGGATACCCGCCGTCGCCTCAGCACCTCCCTCCGCCGCCCGAGCAGCAGCCGCGAAAGCCTCCGCGAGTGGTGTCGACGCTGGGAGGGCCTTGAGCGCGTCCGCAGCAGGAGAGAGGGCGTCGACCAGGGTCTTGTCGCCCACTTGGGCTTCGCCGACGCGTTGGATGGCGGCAAGGCCGTTGATGGCGCCCTCGGTGAGGGCAGCCGGGGTGAGGTCGCCCGCCCTCGTCGTCGCGGCGGCGAACTCCTGCAGCAGGAGGCCGAAGAGCGGGCCGCTGGTGCCGCCCACCCTGTCCAGGAACACGCGGGCCGCGGCGGCGATCACCTCGGCTGCCGGTGCCCCCGTGACCACACCGTCCAGTTCGGACTGGATGAGGCGGGCGGCGCCCGCGATGTTGGCGCCGAAGTCGCCGTCGCCCGCGGCCTGGTCGAGGGCGGTCAGGTCGGCCTCGCGGTCGAGGGCGGTGGTGGTGAAGCGGCGGAGCCAGTCCGCGGCGGGGGAGTCGGTCATCTGCTCGTCCTTCCTCAGGCCCGCCACGCGGCGGTGTGCGCGGGGGCGTCCCAGAGCGCGGTCAGCTCGTCGTCGGTGCGGGTGAGGGACAGGGAGAAGCCGTGCATGTCGAGTGCGGTCACCACCGAACCCACCAGGTGCCGCTCCAGGGTGACCCCGTGCTCGGCGAGCGCGGCCGCGAACCGGTGGTGCAGGCCGTAGAGCTCCAGCGGGGTCGTGCGCCCGAGGCCGTTGACCAGCCCGATGACCCGGTCGCCCCGGGTGAGGGCGAGGGCGGTGACGAGGCTGCCGGTCATGTCGCGCACCAGGTCGTCGACCGGGCCGTGGGGGCGGACCGCGCCGGAGCGCTCGCCGTGGATGCCGACGCCGTACTCGATGCCGTCGTCGGGGAGGTCGAAGGCGGGGGCGCCGGTGGCGGGGGAGGTGTGCGCGGCGGCGGCCACCGCCACGCTGCGGCTGCCCGCGGCGACCCGTTCACCCAGGGCGACCAGGGCGTCGAGGTCGAGGCCCTGGTCGGCGGCGGCACCGAGCAGCTTCTCCACCACCACGGTGGCGCCGGTGCCGCGGCGGCCCACGGCGATGTCGGCGGAGTCGGTGGCCACGTCGTCGTCGACCAGGACCCGGGCGCAGCGGATGCCGTCGTGGTGCAGGCGCTCCGCGGCGATGCCGAAGTTGATCTTGTCGCCGGTGTAGTTCTTCACCACGTGCAGCACGCCGCCGGGCTTGGCCACCGCCCTCGACGCCGCGTACACCTGCCGGTTGTGCGGCGAGGCGAAGACCCGCCCCGGGCACGCCGCGTCCAGCATCCCGGCGCCGACGAAACCCGCGTGCAGCGGCTCGTGCCCGGACCCGCCACCGGAGACCAGGCCGACGACCCGCCGCGGGTCGGGGGACCGGGCGGTGACGTGGCCCGGGTCCGGGGTGAACTCGACCAGGTCGGCGTGCGCCAGGGCGAACCCGGCCAGCCCGGCGTCGACCAGGTCGTCCGGGGACGCGGCGAAGTAGCGGCTCATGCCCCCATCGTCGACCCCGCGCCGCCCGCCGTCGAGTCGGTGGGGCGGGTTCGGGAGGCGCGCGGGCCGCCGCGGTCCCATCCTGGGAGGGAGGAGAGGAGTCCGCCATGACCGTGGTCCCACCCCGGCCGTTCACCATCAAGGCCGATCACGAATCGACCCGCGTCCTGCACCGGCTCACCGGGCGGTGGTGGGTGGTCGCGGTGCTGGGCTTCCTGGTCGCGGTGCTGGGCATCGTCCTGCTGGCCGACCTCGCCGTCGCGGCCGGGACGCTGGCCGTGCTGGTCGCCATCGGGTTGATCTTCGACGGCGCCGCCGAGATCGCCACCGCGGGCAGGCACCGGGCCGGGTGGCCCGCCTACGTGCTCGGTGGGCTGTGGCTGGTGCTCGGCGTGCTCGCCCTGGTCTGGCCCGGGATGACGCTGCTGGCGCTGGCCGTGTGCGTCGGCATCGGGTTCGTGCTCGGCGGGGTCGTGCAGGTGGGCGCCGCGCTGTCGGCGCGCAAGCGGTTGCCGATGTGGGGGCTGTGGCTGGCGCTGGGCGTGGTGACGTTCGTGGTGGGGGTGCTGGCGCTGGTGCTGCCCGGGTTGACGATCCTGACGCTGGCGGTGTGGTTGGGGGTGGCGTTGTTGTTCCGGGGCATCGGCATGGTGTGGTTCGGGTTCACCCTGCGCAGGCTGCACACCGCTACGGGGCGGTAGATTGCTGCCCTGCTGGATCCG